>JBQCCT010000049.1:0-11396 GCA_051961955.1 Solirubrobacterales bacterium | reverse complement strand
CCGCGCGGCCCGAGGTCGCCGAGCCTCTCTACGACCGTTTTTGCGAGCTGCTGGGAGCGAAGAAGGGGGTCTTCGGCGCTTGCATGGGGGTGGCCCTGGTCAATGACGGGCCGGTGACGCTGATGCTGGAGGTACCGCCGGCGATCAGTGAGCCGTCAGCCTGAAGGCAAGGCGGGCGAGGACGGCGGCGCCGGCCAGCCGCTGCGGCCGCGCCTTGCTGGCGACCGAGTAGGCGACGGTGAGCCAACGGTTGCCGCGCACTGCGTAGAGGGTGCTGTAGGCGGGAATCCAACTGGCGTAGTGGTTGTATGCGCCGCGGTCGCCGACGCCTGGCACTTCCTGCGGCACTTTGTCGGGGTAGGGGGCATTGAACTGCACCTGCTCCTGCATCCGGTATTCGTAGCGTTCCCGCGCCCGGTAGGCGGCATCAAGCGAAATCGATACATGCACCCCGCGGCCCTGGAGCTGGCAGTACGAGTTGGGTGGGGTCGGGTCTGAGGAGCGTCGCACTGCCACTCCCACCTGCTGCTCCAATGCGGCCGCAAGTGCGCGGCAATCGGACCCGCTGATCCGCAGCCCCGTCGCCTGCTGCCCCGGGTAGCCGTGGTAGAAACGGCTGCTTCCCGCAGCCGTCGACTCGGTCGAGCTCCGTTCGGAGCCCCCGCATCCTGCAAGCGCCGCAATCAGCGCAAGCGCGCACGGCAATCGCAGCGATTTCCACAACACCATCGCCCTACATCTTGAACGGGAGCGGCGCTCTACCGCCAGCCCTGGCGGAGCACGCGGCGTGCATTGGCGCCGACGATCGCCTCGATGTCGGCGCGGGCGAGACCTTTTTCTTCGAGCATCTGGCGCACGCGGGGCAGTTGCGCCTCACTGTCGCAGTCGTCGGGCGGGTCGGTGAAGCCGTCGAAGTCGGTGCCGATCGCGACATGGTCCCAGGTGCCGCCGCTCCAGTCGTGGATCTGCTTCATCGTCTCCCAGATCGCCCCCAGGCCAGGGCCAGGATTAGTGCGGTCGAGCCAGTAGGGCATGAAGATCACCCCGATAACGCCACCACTGGCGGCGATCGCTTCCACATCCGCCCGGTCGAGGTTGTAGGGGACGTCATTCATCGATTTCACGCCAATGTGGGAGGCGATCACCGGGATGCGGTCGCCGACCAGTGCGTAGATCTGCTGCCGGGAGATTGGGGTGCAGTGGGTGACGTCGGGGATGATCCGCAGCTCTGCCATCGCCTCAACCACCGCGCGGCCGAGATCGGTCAGGCCTTTGGACAAATCGACGCCGGTGTTGAGTCGCCAGAAGAGGATTTGGTGCTGATCCGCGGGGATGCCCTCGGCGTGTCCGGCGAGGTCGTTGGGGAATAGGTGTGCGATCGTCAGCGAGGCAACGCCGCGCTCGGCCAGCGTTTGCAGCCGCTCCAGTCGCCCTTCGACTTCGTCCTCTGTCAATCCGGCGCTGAGCATGTGGCCGCCCTCGGCGGTGTGGATGATCGCCGTTCGTTCCTCGGCCAGCGCCTCGTCCAGCTCGGCGTTCGAGCGCACGATGCGAAAGCGCTCGCTCGCCCGAGACACCTGGTGTTCCATCCCGTTCATCATCTGCAGCAGGCAGTCCCAGGCGTTGCGATGCAGCAGTTCCCGCCCGCCCCCGGTCAGGTGCGCTAGCAGCCAGATTGGCGGATTGTGGAAATACGCTTCCTCGGGAACGTGCAGCGATGACCACAAAACCTTGATCCCGCCCTGTCCCAACATCTTGAAATCACTGAGGCTGGCAAGCGGGTCGAAGGTGTCGCCGGTCCAGTAGTGCCGGCGCAGGTCACGATCCCAGAGATAGGCGTTCATCGCCGGATGGGCGTGGATGTCGGTAAGGCCGGGGAAGTCGTTGGCGCCATTCATAACTCTGTTGCGATGCTGAGTGAGGGATTCATGCTGAGTAGTGAGAGAAGAACAAAGGCAAGCCGACCCTACCGCCAGTTCTTCGAACCTGCGCGTTTTGCTGAAACTGCGATCGATCAGGCCTGCGCTCGTAGGGTCCTGCTCGTCAACGAGGATGGGGCGGCAATGGCTGCGGATCCAGGGGCTGGGCGACCGAGGTGGCAGTGGGCGCCTGCAGGTCGAGAAAAAAGACGAGCCCTTCGCCGCCCCTGCGGCCGCGATCCCTTGGTCTGCGAGATGCCGAAAACCATCACCATTCCGCCAGGCCACTACTTCATGCTTGGCGACAACCGCGGCGCCAGCGACGACAGTCGCTTCTGGGGCCCGGTTCCCGCCGACTGGATTCTCGGCAAGGTCGAATAGAGCGCCGGTCCCGACGGCCTGGGTGGCGAAGGTCGGCCTGGTTGTGGGCCTGAGCCCCGCCCGAGCAGCGATTTTTCGGGGGGCAAAGGAGTTTGGATCGCATGTTTCTTCCATATGGGGGTACCCGTAGCGCGCGGGCCGGGAACCCGTCCCGAGTCCTCCGCGTCCGGAAGGAGTAACCGATGGCACAGACCAAAAAAGCCTCAACGCGACGATCGGGCTCGTCGAAATCGAGCTCGGCGAAATCCAACGGATCGTCGAGATCGAGGAGCGCGAAAAGCGCCAAAAGCTCGAACGGCTCGTCTCGCGCAAGAAGCACGAGCGGATCGTCGAAAGCCAAATCGCAGGCGAAAAAATCCACGACCCACGCATCGTCGAACGGTGCCGGCACGCCCAGCGCAGTGAAAGATGCCGTCAAAAGCGGGGCCGAAGGAGCCGCAAATGTCGTGCGCAAAGCCAAAGTTCCGCTCGTCGCCTCCAGCGCGGCGGTGGCGGGGGTTGCCGGAGCCGTCGTCCTCAGCCGCACCGGCGGCAGGCGTCGCAAGGTGCTCGGCGTCTCGATGCCGAAGCGGAGCAAGCTCAGCCTGCCGAAGATGCCGAAGGGGAACGACCTGCGCGGCGACGCACACAAGATCGCCGGGGCCGTCACCGATGCGGCCAAGCGAGCCGACCACTTCGGTCAACGGGTGAGCAGCGTTGCGAGCTCGGTCCAGAAGGTGGGCGAGACGGCGAGCGACGCGGCGAAGAAGGCCTAGGTCGAAAGAGATCCCCCGCGGGAGCCTGTCGTGGCAAAAACGCGAAAAGAAGACAAGGGAGCGGTGGCCTATGGGCGCGAAGCGCTGAAGCACTGGGGCAGCGCCGCCCGTTACGGCTTTGATGCTCTCGCCTCGAAAAGGCGCAGCCGCGCTGAGACCAACGGCGGCGCTTCCGGAGATGGGTCCCTCGCCGCGGCCGAGCTGCCGATTCAAGCGTCGATCGACGTCGCGATTCCAGTCAGCGCTGCCTTTGCCCTCTGCACCCAGTACGGGGACTTCCCCGAGTTCCTGGACCGGGTGGAGAGCGTCGAAGTGGACGGCCGTGACCTCGAGGTGATCGCCAAAATCGGGGGCGCGGTTCGCGAGCTTGCAATTGAGGTGATGGATGAGCGTACGGATGAGCGCCTCGACTGGGAGTGCGCTGAGGGCTACGAGCATTCCGGCGTAGTCAGTCTCCACCCGCTAGCGCCCCGCCTCACGCGGCTGGAGTTGACGATCGAGCGTCAGCCAGAGGGGTTGGGCGAGCGCTTCACCCGGCGGGTTGGTCTGACCCAGCGGACGATAGAAGAAGAGCTTCGTCGGTTCAAGGCCTACGCCGAGCTCTGGGAAGAGGCCGAGGAGTTTGAGGACGCCGACTCCCAGGTACCGGAGGAAGAGCACGAGGAGGAAGAGGGCGAGGAAGAACCCGTCGACGAGCAGGTCGAGAAAGGAGTCTGAATGGCCACCGCAACTCAGAACCGAACGGCGATGCAGCCGTATCGAGGGGGCAGCGGCTACGTCGCACGCTCCTCCTCGAGCGGCCTCTATGACGTCCTGGAGCTGATCCTCGACAAGGGATTGGTGATCGACGTCTTCGTTCGCGTCTCCATGATCGGGATCGAGATCCTGACGATAGACGCGCGCATCGTCAACGCCAGCGTCGACACCTACCTCCGCTTAGCCGAGGCGGTCAACCGTCTTGACTTGATGGCGACGGAGACCCAAGGTCTGCCGGACATGATGGAAGGACTTAGCGAAGGCGGGGCCGAGAGCAAAACGAAAGGCGTACTCCAGGGCGCTAAAGAGGCGCTGTTCGGCGGCGACGAAGAGGACGAGGACGAAGACGAAGAAGGCGGCAGCTCGCAGCGCCGCACCTCGTCGACCACCACCCGACACCGCCGCAAATCGAGCGAAAGCGGCAAACCGAAAAAAAGCCGTGCGAAAAGCTAGGTCCTGAATGGTCCGGTGAGCGAGATGAGCGCCAGGTACGTGTACGGGATCGTCAAAGCCGGGGACAAACCCCCAGCTGACGAGTCGGGCCTGCACGAAGGACAGATCCAGCTCGTTGCCCAGGAAGGGCTTGCCGCACTTACCAGCGAGGTTCCTGAGGATTTCATCGAGGCGGGTCGAGAGGAGCTTCTCGCTCACTCGCGGGTGCTGGAGAACACGGTGCGCAGGGGTTCGGTCGTCCTGCCGATGCGCTTCGGGGTTGTCATGCCTGACGCCGAGGGCGTGCGGGAGGAGCTCCTCGCTCCTTATCGCGAGGAGCTGCAGGCGCAACTGGAGGAGATGGACGGCAAGGTCGAGATCAACCTCAAAGGCATCCACGACGAGCAGAGCGTGCTGAGCGAGATCGTCCGCGAGAACCGCGAGATCGCTGAGTTGCGCGAGGCGATCCGCGGCAAGCCCCAGGAGGCGACCTACTACGAGCGCATCCGTCTGGGCGAGCTTGTCGCACAGGCCTTCGACGACAAGCGGGCCGAGATGGCGCCCGCCCTGATCGATGCGCTGACGCCCTATGCGGTCGCGGTGCGGGTCGGAGAGCCCGTGCACGAGCGCATGGCCTTGAACGCCTCGTTCCTCGTCGAGCGCGACCGGCTCGACGAGTTCGACCGCGCCGTCGACGAGATCGGCGAGAGGGAAGCCGGACGGTTGCGGCTGAAGTACACGGGACCGTTGCCGCCGCACAGCTTTGTCGAGCTCGGGGTAGGTGAATGAGGTGGGCCTCTTCAAGGAGCTCGTGCTGCTTCCCCTCGCCCCGGTGCGCGGCACCGCCTGGGTAGCCGAGCAGATCGCCGAGGAGGCGGACCGCCAGCTCTATGACGAAGACAACATCAAACGGGAGCTGGTGCAGCTTGAAATCGATGCCGAAGAAGGACTTCTCGGTCCCAAGGAACGAGCAGCCAAAGAGGACGAGCTTCTCGATCGACTGGCCGTAGCGAGGCAGCGCCAGGCAGAAGAGATGGAGCTGATGAGCCAGGAAGGAGCCGTCGATGGCTGAGTCCAAACAGAGCAAATCCAAAAGCCCGGGTGGCTCGAACGGGAAAGTGTCCCCGCGCGAAATCGCGGAAAAGGCGGTCGACCAGGTGCATGACCTGATCGGCCGGCCGGTCGAGTCGGTCACCGGCATCGAGCGCGACGGCAACGAGTGGACGGTGACGATCGAGGTGCTGGAGCTGGAGCGCGTCCCGGCGACGACCGACGTGCTCGGCAAGTACGAGGTGACGCTCGACAAAGACGGCGAGATGACTGGCGCGCAGCGCGTCCGCCGCTATCCGCGCTCCGAGGCGGGGGAGGTCTAGCCGATGGCCACTGAACCTGAATCCACCCCAGGCCTCTACAACCGTCGACAGGTCGAAGCGCCGCGGATGGAGGTCCAGCGCAGCGGCGGTCCGGCCAACCTCGCGGACATCCTCGAGCGCGTGCTCGACAAGGGGATCGTGATCGCCGGCGACATCCAGATCAACCTGCTCGACATCGAGCTGCTGACGATCAAGCTGCGCTTGCTTGTCGCCTCGGTCGAGCGAGCTCAGGAGATGGGCATCAACTGGTGGGAGTCGGACCCCACCCTGACCAGCCGGGCAAAAGAGCTGGAGGAGGAGAACGAGGACCTCCGCTCGCGACTTGAGCGGCTTGAGGAGATGGCTGGCCTGCCGGCACCGAAGCCCGGCGAAGAGGTAGTGGTGGAAACGCGCCATCGCGAGGTCGTCGAAGAGGACGAGCACGATGGGCGGAAATGACGGCATCGAGCAACTTCGGCGCGCCCTCTCCTCCTTCGCCGCGGAGCGCGTCCCTGGGCTGATTGCGGAGGCCGAAGCAGAAGCGCTTGCGAAGGCGAGGAGGGTCCTCGGTCAGGAGATGCTGGAGGCCCTGATCGCGCGGGCCGGCGCGGACGTTTCCCGCGAGAAGGTGCCGGAGGCCCCGGTCGCACCCGAAGCCGACGCCGACGGGGCGTCGCCGGGCTATTACGTCTACGGCGTCGTCGAGAGCGAGGCGGACCTTCCCGAGGATCTCGTCGGGATCGACGGCCGCCACGCCCCCTTCCCGGTCCGGGAGGGTCAGCTCACCGCGATCGCCAGCCACGTCGATCTGGCCGAGTTCGGCGAGGAGAGCTTGCGCGAGAACCTCGAGGACGTGCGCTGGCTGGAGGGGAAGGCGAGGGCACACGAGGAGGTCTTGGAGGCGGTGCTCACCCACAACACCGTCATTCCCTTGCGCCTTTGCACCATCTATAAGGGCGAAGATCAGGTGCGGGACATGTTGCGGGGGGAGCGGCTGGTCTTCACCGAGTCACTCCAGTACCTGCGAGGACGGGCGGAGGTCGGCGTCAAGGCGATTGTGCGATCGAGTGCCCTCAAAGAGGCAGCGCTGCAGCGCTCCGGCGCGGGGGCCGACACCGAGGGGGCCAGCAGCGGGGTCCAGTATCTCCATCGCAAACGGATAGAGGGACGGGCACGCGAGGAGGCAGCCGAGATCGGCGACGAGTTGGCGCATTCGATCCATCAGCCACTGGCCGAGCTGGCGGTCGAAGCTCTGCTCAATCCCCTGCAGCGACCGGAGGTAAGCGGCCACGAGGGCGACATGATCCTCAACGGGGTCTACCTGGTCGAGCACGAGGACCTTGCGCGGTTCCGGGAAGCTGTCGAGACCCTCGCCGAGCGATTCAGAGAACAAGGGCTCGCCGTCCAGTTGACGGGTCCCTGGCCCCCGTACAACTTCGTCAAGGGTTCGATCGAGGCGGCGCGATGAACCGCTCCGAGAGCAAAAAGCGCCTCGAGCGGCAGCGAGCGGCGGCGGCAGAGCGCCGCGCTCGGGACAAGGCGGCCTGGCAACAGAGGAGGGACGCCTCCCGAGAGCGCCAGGACGCGGGTATCACCCGCGCGCTTCGCGATCGCGACGTCTCACTGCTCGATCTCGTCGATCGCCTACTCGACGGCGGGGTGGTGATTCACGGCGACATCACCTTGGCGGTCGCCGACGTTGACTTGCTCTACGTCGGACTGCGGGCGTTGATCTCCTCGGTCGAGACGATCGAACGCGACTACGGAATCCAGCTCAGCGCCAGCTCGCCGTCGCTTCGAGCCGACGCCCTGTGAGGGAATGATGGTCTACGTCTACGCCATCTCCGACCGCGGCGGGCTACCCGGGATCTCCGGCCTGCATGGCTCGCGGCTGTTCTCGGTTCCGGCCGACGGCCTCTATGCGATCGCCAGCGAGCACCAGCGGAAGCCGGAGTCGAACGAGGACGCGATCTGGAGCCATGAGTCGGTGGTGGAGGCAGCGATGGCAATCGGGACCGTGTTGCCGATGCGCTTTGGAACGCTCGTCCTCGACGCCTCGCAGTTGCAGAGGACGGTGCGCGCCCGCCGTGAGGAATTCGAGGCTGCCCTTTTGCGGGTGCGCGGCGCGGTTGAGCTAAGCGTCCGCGCTCAGCTGGGAGCTTCCGCCACACAGCCCGATCAACTCGATGCCGCCGGTGCAGGAGCCGATTTACCGGGTACCGCATACCTCCAGCGACGCTTGGAGGAGGAGCAGCGCTCGGGCCAGGCCGCCGACCTCATTCACGCCCCGCTTGCCTCACTCGCGCGGGAGGCCCGACAGAGGACCCCCGCCGCGCCTGGGACTTTGAAAGCCGCCTATCTAGTGGATCGGGAGCGAGTGGATGAATTCGGGGAGCGGGTCGGAGAGCTGTCGAGGGAGCTCGACGGCACGGCGATTGCCTGCACCGGCCCCTGGCCTCCGTACAGCTTCGTCGAGGGGGCGGCGCAGTGACCTCCGAATTGCGCACCGACCGCCGCCGCAGAACCCTCGCCGGCGATCCCGAGCTCGCTCTCTTCGGCGATGAGCTCGATCGTCTCGACGGCGCCGTGCGCCAGCGCGTCAACGCCGACCGCGACAACCTCGAGAAAGGACTGGCTCAGCTCGTCCTCACCCTGATCGAGTTGCTGCGTCAATTGATGGAGCGGCAGGCGATCCGCCGGATCGAAGGGGGCTCACTCTCGGCGGAGGAGGTGGAGCGGCTCGGAGAGACCTTCATGTTGCTGGCCGAGCGGATGGAGGAGTTAAAGGAGGCATTTGGCCTCGAGGACGAGGACTTGAATCTCGACCTGGGGCCGCTGGGAAGGTTGATCTGATCGAGAAGGAGGAGTCGTCATGAACGCAGAGGAACTTCGGGACACCTACGTCGAAACGCTGCTCGACCGCATCACCCAGGTCCGTTACCCAAGCCTGGAGCTGGTCGACCGAGCCGAAAACATCGTTTACAAGAAGGAGCAGGCAGAGCGTCTGGTCACCTACCTGATCTCACTCATCGACAACGTCCGTTACCCGAGCCACCAGATTATGGACCGGGTCGAGCGCATCCTGTTTCCGTTCCCGGGACGCTGAGGGAGCGAGCTACTCGGATTCCGCCTCGCGACGCAGCAGCTTGTAGACAACGACCCCGGTCGCGGTACCGGCGGCCGTTGCCCCAGCCGCGGCTCGAACCGCAGAGGGCCGCTTGCCGGAGACCTTCTGCCCGGCGGCGATGAAGAGGCTTTTCAAGGGCATGGACTTCGGCTACCCCCGAGGGCCGCTGTTAATCAGGGTTTCCTTTCCTGGGCCCGGCGTCTGGCTTTGGCCGCCTTGCGGCGCGAGGTCGCTGCAGAGTCGTGACCCCGTTTCGCGGCTCCTTCAGCCCGCGATTTCGCTTGACCTGCCTTGCGGGTGCTGCGTTCGACCTGTTCACCGATCCTCCGCTGCGAACCGTCCCGCTTCTGCGCGGCCCGGCGGTGGGCAAGAAAGCTCCTGATCCAAGCTCGCATCCGCAGGTCTCGCGCGTGCGTCCGCTGAGCCCGATTACGTGCTTCGACCTGCTCTTGGGTGGTGGCGCCCCGCGGGGGCATGGGAATCGTTTACCCGGGGTTGCTCAGGGTAACCGTTGCAATGGAGAGCGAAGGCGAGGGGCTCGATGGCAACCAAACAGAAACTCGACGCCGCAGCTTCGGCAGCGCTTGCCGGCAAAGAAGCCCTGGCGGGAACCCGGGCAGCCGGCAAAGCGGTCTCCGCGGCCACTTCCAATGCCCGCCTTCCTCTGATCGCTGGAGGCTCGCTGGTCGCCGGCCTCTCCGGTGGGCTCGCGGTGATCAAGCGGCGCCAGAAGAGCAGATGAGGAGGGATCGCAGATGAGCGGAAAGCTTGACGAGGCAAAGGGCCGCACCAAAAAGGCCGCAGGTGAGCTGAAGGGCGATCAGAACCTGAAGACGCGCGGTCGCACCGACCAAGCCAAGGGCAAAGTCAAGAGCGGCGTCGACAAGGTTGCCGAGAAAGCCAAGAGCGGGATCAGGCGAGCCGGGTAATTGGCTATTCGACCGCCGCGACATCAGCGGATGATCCAGATCGCCGAGGAGCGGCGACGCTCTCCTCAGGCTGCCCCTCATCCCAGGCCCGGCCGAGCCATCGCAGGATGAGGAGAAGTGCTGCGGGGATCGCCACCATGCCGTTGAGAAGCAGGAACCACGGTTCGACCGCGTCGCTTCCCGCCCCGATCGTGTGGATGATCGCCAGTAGCCAAAAGGCAGCGGTGAGCCGGTGCAGACGCTTCCACCGCGAAGCGCCGATGCGGTCGCGAAAGTAGTAGGAGAGGCCGAGCGCGGCAAGGCCATAGCCGGCGAGGATTCCGATCCCCGTCCATGCCGGCCGGTACTTGCCGACGAATGGGACGAGGATGCCGGTGATGCCCGGGTTGAGGTAGGCATCTCCGAGTAGCGAGACGCCATGCAGGCCGACCATTGCCAGGGCGGTGAGGGACAGGGCCTCATGGAGGGTGCGCAGGTCGCGTTTGTTCGGATTGCGGCGAGTCGCGCTCATCATCAGGCCGAGCAGGACCGAGGCACTCGCCAGCAATAGCGCCGCGCCACCGGCGGCCCGGCTGGTGATCCAGAAGAGGTGGTGGGCGGCGCTCATGCCGCAGCTCCGCTCGGGATGCGGGGCGAGACGGTCTCGACGCTCCCGTCCGCGAGAACGAGGACGCCACCGTAGGGAAGGCGGGAGGGAGCGAGCTCGGGGCCGGAGAGAAGAGCCCACTTGGCGTGGATGTCGGCGAGGAAGGCGCTGGGGGCGAGGGCGGTCGCTTGAACGACCCCGGTGAACGCCGGCTCTCCCGTCGCGGGATCAAGTAAATGATGGGCGGGGGCGCCATCGGCGCCTTTCCAGCTTCGATGGGTTATGCCGCTGGTCGCGATGCCGCCCTCGCTGACTTCCAGCGATCTGACCGGATCGCCGCCGAAGGGGTTCTCGACCCGGATCGTTCGCTGCTGCCCTGCCGTCCCACCGATGCGCGCGTCTCCGCAGCAGTCGACCGCGTAGGCCGGGAAGCCCCGGAAGGTCGCTGCGACTTCGTCCGCGAGGAGGCCCTTGGCGATGCCGCCGCTGTCGATTTCGACGCCGGGCGGCCGCGCGATCGCACCCGCCCCCCAGTCCACTGAGAGCTTGGTCCAGGATCGCGCCGGGTGAGATCCTGCCGGGGCGAATGGCCCCGGCTCCGCTGGTCGGCTCGCAGCGGGACGCCCCTGCATCGAGTCCCGGTACCCCGCAGCCTCGATCTCGCTCAACATCGTCGCGTCCACCAGTCCTTTGGTCAGTTCACCGGCCTCGCGGGCGGCGCTTGCGAGCCTGAGCAGCAGCGGGTCCGCCGGGACCGATGCGCGCGGGTCGCGATTTAGGCGGGTGAGCTCGCTTTCGGGAAGAAAGCGGGAGAGCTTTCGGTGAGCGGCGAGGAGCTCTGCTTCGGCAGCAGCGGTTGCCTTCTCGGGCTCCATCGACTGGGGTCCGAAGACGGACACGTTGACCAGGCCGCCGAAGCACTCGAACGTTCGCCGCACCTCGCTCACGACTGCCCGGTGGTGACTGGTTCGAGTTCTTCCAGTTCCCGGGCTTCGGCTTCCTGTTGTTCGATTGCGATCTGTTCCGCTTCGATTCTTTCGGCTTCGGCCCGTGCGGCTTCGATTTCCGCCGCTTCGCTCGTTTCGGGTTCTTCTAGCGGCGCGCTCTCCTCGCCGCTTTCTTCCCGCGGTGGCGGCACCGTGGCCTGGACGTGGCGCTG
>JBQCCT010000048.1:0-3176 GCA_051961955.1 Solirubrobacterales bacterium | reverse complement strand
GCGGCTCCCGCGAGCTCGGTCAAGCTCAACGCCGTCAACCTCCTGCTGGGGACGGGGACGGCGCTGTCGCTGCCGACGAAAATCCACCTGGAAAACTCGTTCCTCGGCAGCAGCTGCTACGTCGGCTCGAACTCGAATCCGGTCACGCTCAACTTCACGACCGGAACGACTTCGCCGCCGCCGCCGAACACGCCGATCACCGGCAGTCCCGGCACGGCCTCGGAAAGCGCTGGAGGGAACCTGATCACCTTCAGCGGAGGCAGGCTCGTCAACAACTCGTACGCCGCTCCCGGCGCGAATGGTTGTGGCGGTCTGTTCTCGTTCCTAGTCGATCCGTTTGTCAACTCGATCGTCGGCGTGCCTTCGCCCGCCGGCACCAACACCGCGATCCTCGAAGGTGTGATCAAGATCGCGGAACCCAACGCCGTTCGCGCCAGCGAATAGCCGTAACGCAGTCCATTGCAAAGGCGCCCGCCCCTCGGGCGGGCGCCTTTTTGTTTCACGCGCCCTCCAACTCCGGGCGCGCCTCGCGCCCCGGCCTGAGCGGCGGGCGCGAGAGATCCGATTCCCCAAGCGGATCCACACATATAGAGATGCGCGCCTCTCCTCCCCTTGGCGATTCCCCCAGAAGCGCTGGCTTCTTTGCCGGCTCCTCCGTTCACCGGAGAGACTGGCGCAGGCTAGTCGATTGAGCCAATTGATTCAATCCTCAAAATTGAGGATGGCTGGCTTCCGGCGCCTAGGTCAGCGCTGGCTGTGCGTGGGAGACCGAGCTGAGCACGCGGTCGGCGACCGACTCCCCCGTCAGGCCAACCTCGGCGCGTAGAAGCGCCGGCTTGCCGTGGGTGACGTAGGAATCGGGTAGGCCGACCCGTAGGACCCGTGCCCGCTCGCCTGGCGCTTCGGCGAAGACGTCCTCGAGGTGCTCCAGCACTGCCGAGCCGAAACCGCCGGGAAGCACGTTCTCCTCGATCGTCACTAACAGCTCGTGCTCGCGCGCCAACCGCTCCGCCAACTGGCCATCAATCGGCTTCGCAAAGCGCCCGTCGGCGACGGTGGCCTCGAGGCCGTGCTTGCCGAGGATCGCGGCCGCTTCGCGAGCGACGGTGACGCCGTAGCCGTAGCCGAGCAGAGCCACCCGCTCGCCCTCGGCCAGAACCTCGCCCTTGCCGATCGGGATCAGATCCGGAGCTGCCGGAAGCTCGACCCCCTCGGCCGCCCCGCGCGGGTAGCGCAGCGCTGCCGGCCCGTCGTGGGCGATCGCCGTATGGAGCATGTGGACCAACATCGCCTCGTCGCGCGGCGCCATCACCACCACGTTCGGGATCGGGCGGAAGTAGGAGACGTCGAAGGCGCCGTGGTGGGTCGGGCCGTCGTCGCCGACTAAGCCGGCACGGTCCATCGCAAAGGTGACGTCGAGGTTCTGCAGGCAGACGTCGTGGACGATCTGGTCAAAGGCGCGCTGGAGGAAGGTCGAGTAGATCGCGCAGACCGGCTTCGCGCCCTGCAGCGCCAGGCCACAGGCGAGTAGGACCGCGTTCTGCTCGGCGATGCCGACGTCGTAGTACTGCTCGGGAAGCTCGTCGCAGAGCTGCTGCAGGCCGGTCCCCCCCGCCATCGCCGCGGTGATCCCGATCACCCGCTCGTCCCGGCTGGCCTCGGCGACCATCGCCCCGGCGAAGACCTTCGTGTACTGCGGCGGCGAGCCGGCGGCGGGCGGCTTCTCCAGCAGCTCGATCCCCTCGGGCGAATCCGTTTCGGTCACCGGCACCGGCTTCGCCGCGCCGGCGGGGCGGCCGTCGACGATCGAGTGCGGCTTCGCCGCGTGCCACTCCTCCATCGACTCCAGTCCCCCGTCCTCGGCCGGCGCGAAGCCCTTGCCCTTGATGGTGTGGATGTGGACGACGACCGGGCGGTCGGCAGCGAAAGCCTCGCGCAGCGCCGCCCGCAGGGCGCGCACGTCATGGCCGTCGATCACGCCCATGTAGGCGAGATCGAGCTCCCCGAAAAAGAGCCCGGGCGCCCAAGCGGCCTTGATCGCCGACTTGATCTCCGGACCGAGCCGCTCGATCCGCTGCCCGAGCCCGAGCGGCAGCTTGGTGAGCCGGTCCTCCACCCCCTCGCGGGCGTGCCAGAAGCGCGGGTTGAGGCGGATGCGGTTGAAGTAGCGGGAGAGGGCGCCGACGTTCGGTGAGATCGACATCCCGTTGTCGTTGAGGACGATCACGATCGGCGTCTGCATGCCGCCTGCCGCGTGCAGCGCCTCGTAAGCCACGCCGCCGGTGAGGGCGCCGTCGCCGATCACCGCGGCGACCTTGCCTTCGGGGCCGATCCCCTTGCGCATCGCCTCCTTCAGCCCGACTGCGTAGCCAATCGAGGTCGAGGCGTGGCCGGCGCCCATGATGTCGTGCTCGGACTCGGCGATCGAGCAGAACGGCGCCAGACCGTCGTACTGGCGGATCGTGGACAACCGGTCGCGGCGGCCGGTGAGGATCTTGTGCGGGTAGGCCTGGTGGCCGACGTCCCAGAGCACCTTGTCGCGGGGCGAGTCGAGCAGGCTGTGGAGGGCGACCGCGAGCTCGCAGGTGCCCAGGTTGGCGCCGAAATGGCCGCCGATCTCGCCGATCGTGTCGATGATGTAGGTGCGCATCTCCTGCGCCACCTGCTGCAGCTGCTCCTCATCGAGTCCGTGCAGATCCTGCGGGTCTTCGATTCCCGGTAGCAACGGCTCCTTCATCTGATCTCTCTCGTCCTGATTGCCCTGGGTGGGGGGCTCTTTGCTCATTCGTTCCTCGTGAAGATGTAGTCAGCTACGCGCCTCAGATCCTCGGTCTCGCCGTGCGCTTCGGCCAGTGCCCCGGTCGCTTTCGCGTGCGATTCGGCGGCCAGCTCGCGAGCCCGTTCGAGCCCGAAAAGGCTGACGTAGGTGAGTTTGCCATGTCTCTCGTCGCTTCCATGTGGCTTACCGAGTTGCTCGTCGCTCTCGGTCACGTCGAGGATGTCGTCGACGATCTGGAACAGCACGCCCAGCTCGTCGGCGAAACGGCGATAGGGAATTCACTCACTTTCGGGTATTGCCAAGAGCTGAAGCACGACGCCGACGCTGGCGGCGATCAGACGACCGGACTTCAGTGCGTGCAGGGCACGCAGGGCCTCGGCGTCCGCAGTCGTCCCAA
>JBQCCT010000047.1:0-7625 GCA_051961955.1 Solirubrobacterales bacterium | reverse complement strand
TCCTCTCAGGTCCCTACCACGGGGCTCCTCTCTCCCTGGCAGTCGTCACCCCCGCCACGGCTGGGCCGTTTGACCTCGGCACGGTCGTGGTGAGGGTGGCGCTGTTCGTCGATCCCGAAACGGCGCAGATCAGCGCCGTCTCCGATCCCTTCCCGCACGTCTTCGGCGGCAGCCTGCTCGACGTGCGCTCAGTCGACCTGACGATGGACAGGCCAAACTTCACCCTCAACCCGACCAGCTGCGGACCGCTGGCAACCGCCGGCACGCTTGCCGGCGGTGGCGCGGACCCGACGAACCCGGCGAGCTTCAGCGCTTTCCCGGTCAGCGTTCCCTTCCAGACGACCGAATGCGGCGCCCTCAAGTTCCGACCCAAGCTCGTCACTACGCTGATCGGCGGCCGCAAAACGATGAAACGCTCCCAGCACCCGGCTATCCGGGCGGTACTGGTGGCGCGCGAAGGCGATGCCGACATCAGCCGTGCGGCGCTGACCCTGCCGCACTCCGAGTTCCTCGACCAGGCCCATATCGGCACGATCTGCACCCGCGTCCAGCTCGCTGCCTCGCAATGCCCGGCTCGCTCGGTCTACGGGTTCGCGCACGCGCAGAGCCCGCTGCTCGACGAAGAACTCAAAGGGCCCGTCTACCTCGTCTCCTCCGACCACGAACTGCCTGACCTCCTCGTCGATCTCCACGGCCAGGTGAACATCCGTCTCCGTGGGGTCATCAGCTCCGCCAAGGCGAGGATCAAAACGGTCTTCGCCAGCGTCCCCGATGTGCCGGTGAGCAAGTTCACGCTCAACATGAAGGGCGGCAAGAAGGGTCTGCTCGAAAACTCGCGCAACCTCTGCGCCGGCCAGAACTTCTCCTTCCTCAACTTCAAAGCCCAGAACGGCAAGCACCGGAAGGTGAAGCGTCTGCCGTTGCGGACGCCTGGCTGCGGCAAGCAGAAGAAAAAGTAGGGGTGGCGATAAGCGCGCCTGGCGATTAACAGGAAGGTCGCCTGGGTAGCGACCTCTCAGGTGAGAGCTCGCATCGCGCAACCAGTTGCCCTGGCACTCGCTGTGCTGGGGCTCGTCTCCGTCCCCTCCGCGCAGGCCGGCGAAGTCGTCTTCTCGCCGCAAAACAACCCGCCCAACTCCGCCGACGGATGGCAGGCTGGAACCTGCAAGATCTCCACCTGCGCACCCGACAGCGAACCGAAAGCCGCTTTCTTCTTCGAACAGGCAGCGGGTCATCCGATCTTCGGCATCACCCAGTTCATCGTCCGCCACAAAACCGAACTTCTCCACGAAGAACCGGAAGTCGACATGAAGACGATCCGGGTCGACCTGCCGGTCGGGCTCAGCGTCAATCCGGGGGCGACGCCGCAGTGCGAGGTGGGGGCGGGCCAGCACCCCGACGCCCTTACCTGCCCGCCGACCAGCAAAGTCGGCGAAAGCCTCGTCACCGTCTCGCCGGAAGTGGCCCTGACGCCGCCGATCACGCTCGCGCTGCCGGTCTTCAACGTCAAGCCGAAGGTGGGGGAGTCGGCCCGCTTCGGCTTCAGCGTCCCCAACCCGGTGATCACCGAACCGCCCAGCGACGTTTACCTCGAAGGCGACGTCGCCTGGAGCTCCGACTACCACGAGGGGTTCACGATCCACGTCCCCAAGGCGGGTGGCGTGAAATTGCTGAAAAACCGACTGGTCTTTGAGGGGCAGTCGCACGACCCGACCGGCGTCGGCTTCTTCCTCACTACTCCAAGCACCTGCTTCGACCCGACCCAGCCCGCCTTCGCCCACACCTACTCGACCTTCGCGCGGGCGGACTCGCTGCAAAACCCGGACCCGAGCTTCCCTGCCGGCTCACCGTTCGTCGAGGCACCGCTGCCGCCGGGGACGAGCCCGAAGGAATGCAACACGATCCCCTTCAATCCGTCGATCGGAGTCGACCCGGGGACGAAACAGGTCGACTCGCCGGCGGGCGCGACCACCGAAGTGAAACTGCCGGTCGAACCGAACCCGGCGGGGCAGGAAACCTCGACGATGCGGGTCGCGCGGGTGACGCTGCCGGCGGGGATGGGCCTGAACGCCTCGGCGGCCAACGGGCTGGCGGCCTGCACCGACGCGCAGTTCGGGCGCGGGACGCGCAACCCGGTCAGCTGTCCCGCCGCTGCGAAGATCGGCACGGCCACCGTGGTCAGCGAGGCGTTGCCCGAGGGGCCACTGACCGGCAACGTCTACGTCGGCGAGCAGAAAAGCCGCAATCCGGAGTCGGGCGAAGAGTTCCGGATCTTCGTCGACGCGGCGTCGTCTCGCTACGGCGTCGACGTCCGGCTGATCGGCAACGTCGTCGCCAACGCGAAAACGGGGCAGTTGACGGCGGTCTTCGACGAGCCGGCGAAGATCGACCCGCTGCGGGGCGAATTGCCGCACGGCCTGCCACAGGTCCCGTTCACCACCTTCAAGATCAGCCTCGACGGCGGCCCGAAAGCGGCCCTCAGCAGCCCGCCGACCTGCGGCCCGAACACGACGACGAGCCAGTTGACGCCGTGGTCGGGCAACGCGCCGGCAACGCCCTCGAGCAAATTCAGCCTCGCCTCGGCGCCGGGCGGCGGTGCCTGTCCGAAAACGATGGCGGAGCGGCCGTTTACCCCCAGCTTCAGCGCCCAGCCGCAGAGCAACAAGGCGCGTGCCTTTACCCCCTTTTCGACCCATATCTCACGGGCGCCCGGGCAGCAGGAGGTCAAAGGTCTCGACGTCATTTTGCCCAAGGGGGCGACCGCGAAACTGAAAGGCGTTCCCTACTGCAAGCCGGGTGACATCGCTCAAGCCGAAAAGCGCTCGGGCGCGGCGGAGAAGAAAAACCCGAGCTGCTCGGAGAA
This sequence comes from Solirubrobacterales bacterium, assembly GCA_051961955.1. Lineage (GTDB taxonomy): Bacteria > Actinomycetota > Thermoleophilia > Solirubrobacterales > 70-9 > VAYN01. The sequence goes on along the minus strand of JBQCCT010000047.1, from coordinate 4,762 downwards.
GAGCAAGATCGGCGTCGCCACGGTCGAAGCCGGGACCGGGCCCTCGCCGTTGAAGATCGAGGGCACCGCCTATCTCGCCGGCCGCTACGAAGGCGCCCCGCTCTCGATCCTCGTCGTCACGCCGGCGTTGGCCGGGCCATTCGACCTCGGCAACGTCGTGGTTCGGGTGCCGCTGTTCCTCGACTCCGAAACCGGTCGGATTCACCCGAAGACGGACGACATCCCCGATGTCTTTGCCGGCACCAAACTCGACATCCGCTCGGTCTTCCTCAACATCAACCGCAAGAGCTTCACCCTCAACGGCACCAACTGCCGCAAAGGGGCGACCGAAGGCGCGATCAAAGGCGGTGGGGCGGACCCGACCAAACCGAGCGCCTTCTCCTCCTTCGCCGTCTCCGACCCGTTCAAGGCGACGGGGTGCAAGGGGCTCAAGTTCCATCCGCGGCTGAACCTGCGGCTGTTCGGCGCAACTCAACGGGCGCAACATCCACGACTGCGGGCGGTGCTGAAGGCGCGGCGCCGCGACGCCAACATCGCGATCGCCTCCGTTGCGCTGCCGCATGCGCTTTTCCTCAACCAGGCGAGCCTCTCGAAGATCTGCACCCGGCCTCAGTTCGCGGAACACAAGTGTCCAAAGAAATCGGTCTACGGGCACGCCAAGGCTTTCTCGCCGCTGATCGGCAAACCGCTGGAGGGGCCGGTCTACTTGCGTTCCTCCAACAACACGCTGCCTGACCTCGTAGCGCGACTCAAGGGCCAAGTCGAAATCGTCCTCGACGGCAAGATCGACAGCTTCAAGGGCGGCATTCGCACGACTTTCCAGCACCTGCCCGACCTGCCGGTGAGCAAGTTCGTGATGACGCTCCCGGGTGGCAAGCACGGTTTGCTCTCCGCCTCAACCAACCTCTGCGCGCGGCCAGTCGTCGGGATCGTTCGGTTTAGGGCTCAGAACGGCCGCAAGGCCAACCGCCACACGACGCTACGCACGCCCTGCACGGGAAACGGCGGTTCGAAGGGTAAGAAAAAGTAGTGACAAAATGATGTCACGTTTATCTGTTCACAAAACCATGTCACGGTTACATAGGTTGTAACCCGGGGAGGCACCACGGGTCCTGTAATGTCTTTCGCGGGAGGGTTGTTTAGGGCGCTACAGGGGGCGTCCTCGTTAAGGGAAAACGAGGAGGAGATTGATGGCAAAGCGCTCGATCGCATTGCTTCTCATGTGTCTTGGAGTTCTGCTCGTGCTGCCGGCGCTGGCTCAGGCCGACACGACGGACATCATCGAACCGCAGCACGAACCGCCGACCAACGCCGATGGCTGGCAGGCGGGCACCTGCAAAACCGACGAACCTGCGCCGGGCGTCCACTGCGGCCCGCAGACGCCGGGAGCCTTTTACACGCGCGCCGGCGGCCATCCGCCGATCGGCTTCACGCAGTACATCATCCAGCACGAAGGCGTTACGCCGCTGCCCCATCCGCCCTTCCCCGAAGGGAGCGTGGCCGCGCCGATCAAAAAACCGGAAGAAGACCGGGAAATCAAAACGCTGCGCGTCGACCTGCCGCCGGGCTTGACGGTCAACCCGAATGCGACGCCTGAAAAGTGCTCGCTCGAAGCGTTTGAAAACACCGTCGAAATCAGCGGAGAAACCTTCCATGTCCCCCTCTGCACCCCGGCCACCAAGGTGGGCGAAGAGGAAGTGACCCTGGTCACCGACGAAGAAAACTTCCCGTTCCCGGGCACGCCGCGGGGTTTCGTGATCCCGCCAAGCGCTGAAAACGGAACGAAAGTGGCGGTCTACAACCTCCAGCCACATGAAGGCGAACCGGCGCTGTTCGGCTTCGTCGTCGGCGGCGAGGAGGAAGTGTTCCTGAAAACGCAAGTTGCCTGGGAAAGCGACTTCCACGAGAGCTTCACGATCGAACTCCCGCCGTCGGGGCGTGCGCCGGAAGCGAAACCGCTGGCGACGCTGATCAGCCGCCTGATCAACTTCGGCGCGAGCACCGGTGACGGGACCTACATCAACAACCCGACCACCTGCTTCGATCCGAGCCAGTTCGAACACCTCTACTCGACCTGGTTCCGGGCCGAGTCCTACGGTGAACCGGATCCGAACTTCCCGTTCGGCTCGAGGCCGGTAGAGGCCAAGGTAGAGAGCTCGACCGGCGAACTGATCCAGCAGGAAGGCTGCGGCGAAGTTCCGTTCGAACCCGGTGTCGAAGTCGAACCGGGTACGAAAGAAATCGACTCTCCGGCGGGCCCGACGGTCAGCACGACCCTCAACTACCTGACCGGTGAAGAAGGCGAACAGCAGGAGTCGCACCTGCGCAAGGCGGCGGAGACGCTGCCGCAGGGGATGGGGCTCAACCCGTCCGGGGCGCAGGGCCTGCAGGCCTGTAGCGACGCCCAGTTCAAGAAGGGCGTGCGGACCTACGCAAACGAATGCCCGGCTGCTTCGAAAGTCGGGACGGTCGAAATCGAAAGCCCGCCGCTGGAAAGGCCGCTGCAAGGCGATGTCTACGTCGGCGAACAGAAAAGCCGCGACCCGCAATCCGGCGAAGAGTTCCGGATCCTGGTCGAAGCCAAGGAAGAAAAAGAGGGAGTCGACGCCCGCCTCGTCGGCAACGTCAAGGCCAACCCGAACACGGGTCAGCTGACGGCGGTGTTCAACGAACAGGAGGTCGGTGAACTCGCCGGCAAACTGCCGGAAGGTCTGCCGCAGGTGCCGTTCACCTCGGTCAGGATCCACTTCGACCAGGCGAAAGCGGTGCTGACCAGCCCGCCGACCTGCTCGCCGGCCACCACCACCGGGGAGATGACCCCGTGGGCGCGGCCGGACGAAGTGGTGAAAATCAGCAGCGAACCGTTCACGCTCTCGACGGATCCGAACGGCGGCAGCTGCCCGAAAACGATGGCGGAACGGAAGTTCTCGCCGAGCTACAAAGCCAACACCGACAGCACCAAAGGCGGCGCCTTCAGCCCGTTCCATGTGCGGATCGCCCGCACCGACGGTCAGCAGGAGCTGAAGGTGGTCAACGTCATTCTGCCGAAGGGGTTGACCGGCAAACTGGCCGGCATCCCCTACTGCTCGGAGGCGGCGATCACCGCGGCGGCCGCCAACAGCGGTGCGGCGGAGAAAGCCAAACCGAGTTGCTCGACCGAAAGTCAGATCGGCACGGTTGAAACCGTCTCGGGCACGGGCAAAAACCCGCTGCACCTGGGCGGCACCGCCTACCTGGCCGGCCCCTACAAGGGCGCGCCGCTTTCGTTGGTGACGGTTACGCCGGCGCTGGCAGGCCCGTTCGACCTCGGCACCGTGGTCGTCCGGGTCGCGCTCAACGTCAATCCGGAAACGGCGCAGATCAACGCCGTCTCCGACGTCATCCCCGATGTGTTCGGCGGGGTGAAGCTGGACCTGCGGACGATCAATCTCGACATCAACCGCAACCAGTTCATGGTCAACCCGACGAACTGTGCCGCGCAGGCGACGACGGGGACGATCAATGGCGGCGGCGCTGATCCGACCAATCCGGCGGCGTTCAGCTCCTTCGCCATCAACGATCCGTTCCAGGCGACGGAATGCAACAAGCTCGGCTTCAAGCCGAAGCTGAAGGTGCAGCTGTTCGGCCCGACGAAGCGGGCGAAGAACCCGCGTCTGAAGGCGACCCTGACGGCGCGCAAGGGCGATGCCAACATCGCCCGCACGGCGCTGACCATGCCGCACTCGCTGTTCCTCGACCAGCGTCACATCGGCACGGTGTGCACGCGGCCGCAGTTGGCCTCCCACGCCTGCCCGAAGGCCTCGGTCTACGGCAATGCAGAAGCCAAGTCACCGCTCCTCAGCGGGAAGCTGAAGGGCCAGGTCTACCTGGTGTCCTCCAGCCACAAGCTCCCGGACCTGCTCGTGGATCTGCGCGGCCAGGTCGAGATCTACCTGCGCGGAGTGATCAGCTCCAAGCACGGTGGCCTGAAGACGGTGTTCAACAACACGCCGGACGTGCCGGTCAGCAAGGTCGTCCTCAACATGAAGGGCGGCAAGAAGAGCCTGCTGCGCAACTCGGCCAACATATGCGCGAAGCCGCAGCGGGCCGTGTTGAACATCAAGGCTCAGAACGGCAAGAAGGTGAAGAACAACAAGTTCAAGTTGAACATCGCCTCCTGCAAGGGCCAGAAGAAGGGCAAGAAGCACCACAAGTAGCCAGGAGCGAGGGACTCGCACCGGTGCGGACGGCTCAATAGCCTCCGCGCCGATGCGCCCCACGCTTTCAGTCCTGATCGTCGCCTACGAGAGTCGCGACGATCTCGCCAGGACCCTTCCGGCCCTGCTCCCCGAGCTGAGCGAGGGCGACGAGCTGATCGTCGTCGAGAACAAGGCCGGCGACGGCAGCGTCGAGGTGGTGCGCGAGCTGGCTCCCGACGCGCGGATCGTGCGGATGGGGCGGAACACGGGGTTCGCCGGCGGCTGCAACGCCGGCGCCGAGGCGGCCGGCGGCGACCTGCTGGTGATCCTCAACCCCGACGCAGCGCCGCTGCCCGGCTTCGGCGAGACGATTCGCCGGCCATGGCGCGAGGGGAGGGGTTGGACCGCCTGGCAGGCGCTGGTCGCCGACGGGGCGGGGGAGACGATCAACTCGGCGGGGAACCCGATCCACTTCACCGGCATCGTCTGGGCCGGCCGGCACGGCGAGCCGATCGCCGCCGCCCCGCCGCAGCCGGACCGAGAGGTCGACGTCCTCGTGGTACATGAAGAACCGCTCCGGAAAG
>JBQCCT010000046.1:0-3295 GCA_051961955.1 Solirubrobacterales bacterium | reverse complement strand
ATGTCGCACAGCAGGCGCGCCTCGCGCGATGCGTACGGCAGGACGGCGAACGTCCGAGGGTCCGGTACCAGGCGGATTTCACCTACCGCGCCCAGGTTGGTGCCAGCCGCCAGGTGGTCGGTCAACGTGAAGCCTTGCATCGCGACGGTCAGGCCGATGCCTGACTCCAGGAAATCGGCCAACCCCGCTACGTGTGCGGCCTTGCCCCGAATGACGTTGGCGTGATCGCAGTACAGGAATCGCACGGTCCGAACGTTGTCGATGCTGACGCGGTTCAGCCGGTTGGTCTTCAGCAGCACCGATCGCTCCAACGAGCCGAGTGGGCCGGCGTTGTGGCCGGTGCGCTGCGGCGCTACCCGCAGCCCGTTGGCGGCGGCGAAGCGGACCACCGCGGCGACCTCCTCGCGGCTGCCGGGTTCGGCGATCAGCGCCGGCCGCTGGTCGATGGTGAGGTTGAAGACGCCGCGGGCGGTGTCGTAGCCCTCGTCGCCGGGGCCCATCACCGGGCCGCCGATCAGGCGGCGCAGCTCCGCCGCGGGAATCTCAAGAGTCTCAGTCGGATTCATCGTTGCCTCCTTGGTTGCGCCCGCTCCCGCGAGCAGCTCGTCGATCGTGTGCATCAGGCCGAGCCGCCCGCTGAACTCGCGTGCGTCACCGTCGTCGCCGAGGGCGCGACCGCTGACGCCGTCGCCAGCCAGCAACAGCTCGAGCGTGATCGTCTTCTTCAGGTCCATGCCGCCAGCTTCCGTGCTGGCGACGCCCCTGCCATCGAGGCACCCCCTAAACCCGCACCCCAAGATTCAACGCCTAGTCCCCTAGAACTTCACGAGTCCGCGTCAACCCGTGTACAGCAAGGACTGACGCGGACTCGGTGAATTCAGCTTCCGCCCAGTGCCCCCGCCAGCTGGCGCCTGTTGCGGATGTCCAGCTTGCGGTAGGCGTTGGAGAGGTGGACCTCGACGGTCTTGGGGGTGACGAAGAGGGCTTGGGCGATCTCGCGGTTGGTCATTTCCTCGGCCGCCATGGTGGCGACGCGGCGCTCGCTGGGGGTGAGGGACTCGACGCCGCCGAGCGCCTCCCGGCGGGGCCGCACGCCGGCGGCGCGGAGCTCGTCGCGGGCGCGCTCGACGAGCACGTCGGCGCTGCAGGCGCTGCTGACCTCCAGCGCTCGGCGGAGTGGTTCGCGCGCCTCGCTCGGTTGGCGGGCCAGGCGCAGCGCGGTGCCGAGGGCGAGCAGAGCCTTCGCGTACTCGAGGCGGGCAGTGGAGTGGGAGAGGGTTTCGACCGCTTCTTCGAGGATGCCGATCCCCTCGTCGCGCAAGAGCTGGCCGAGCACCATCTGAGCGTGTCCGATCGCCTGCGGCGTGCCCCATTCGCGCGCGACCTCAATCTCCGCGCGCGCCAGCTCGACCGCCTCCTCCGTCCGTTCGAGCCGGTCAAGAACCTGCGCCCGCAGGGTCCGCCATGGCGCCGGGCCGGGGTTCTGCATCAGGCCAAGCCGCGCCTCGAGCATGTCGCAGACTTCCAGCGCCTCCTCCGGCCGACCGCGTGCCAGCAGCAGCTCGATCGTCGCCTTGCGCCAGAAGATCGGCCCGTCCCCCCAGCGGTCGCCCGGGTCGATGCGGGCGAGGGTCTCTTCGGCGGCCTCGTAGTTGCCGCGGTCGACGTGGATCTGCCCGAGGAAGCCGGTCGGCCACTCGAGCACCATCGCCGCTTCCGAGCCCGACCAGAGCAGCATCCCCTCGAGGCTGGCTTCGAGCGATTCCTGTGCCTGCTCGAGGTCGCCTTTGCGCAGCAGGTCGAAGCCGCGCCAGAGGTCGAGGGTGTACGCGGTGAAGAGAGAGCCGCGGCTGTGGGCGATCCTCCGCACCTTCTCCCAGAGGTCGCTGCTGTCCTCTTGATCGGCGTAGATGAGGACGACGATCGCGGTCACCCAGAAGAGACCGTTGTCGACGTCGAAGAGGGTCTCGTCCGCGAGGGCTTCCCGGGCCAGGGCGGCGCACTTCTCCGCCGGCCCCACGCCGTTGGTCCAGGTGTAGGCGGTGACCGCCTGCAGCATCTTGCCGCCCGGCCCGTCGCCGACCGCGCCGGGCTCGCGGTAGCGCTCGGTCCGCTCCAGCTCGTCGGTGGCGGGGCGCCCGAAGTAGACGCTCTCCAGCTCGATCGCCTCCAGCGCCCGCGCCAGGTCCTCCAGGCCGGGGGGCAGATCGGCCGTGGTCTGGCGGGCGATCGCCGCCGTCTCTTCCTCCTGGCGGGTGAACAGCATGGTGCGCGCCAGCGCGTATCCGGCCCAGCCCTTTTCCTCGGGATCCTGCAGTCCCTCGTAAGCGGCGCGCAGGTGGGGGATCGCGTCGAGGCCGCTGACGTCCATCTCGCGTTTGCCGAGCGCGAAGAGGACGCGGACGCGCCGCTCCTCGCTCAGGGGCTCGTCCAGGGCCCGCCGCAGGTAGGCGACCGCGTTCTCGGCGCCGCCCTTGTCGGCCGCCGAGCGTGCCGCGGCGACCAGCACATCCGCCGCCCACTCCTCGCCCGCCGGCGGCACCAGCAGCAGGTGAGCCGCGACCCGCTCCGGCGGGGCGCCGGCGTCGCGCAGCATCCGTGCCGCCCGGCTGTGCTCGATCTCGCGCTGGGCCGGCGGCAGGTCGTCGTAGACGGCGTCGCGGACGAGCGGGTGGACGAACCCCAGCGGCGGCTCGCGGCGGAGGATCTCGACCCGCATCAGCTCGCCGGTCGCCTGCGCGACCTGCGCCTCGCCGAGACCAGTCAGTGCTGCCAGCTCGGCCACCTCGGCGCCCTCGCCCAGCACCGCCAGCGCCCGCGCGACCGCGACGTCGTCGTCGGAGAGCCGCGCCAGCCGCAGCAGCACCGCCCGCGAGACGGCGCGCGGCCCGAGGTCCCGCACCACCGCCACCTGGTCGGCGCGCGGCTCGATCCCCTCCGAGGCCAGCCCCTTCAGCAGCTCGTCCAGGAGTAGCGGGTTGCCGCCGGTCGCTTCGTGGCAGGCGCCGGCGAAGGCGCCCTCGGGTGTGGCGCCGAGCCGCCGCTCGATCAGCCCTGGCATCGCCGCCGGGCTGAGCGGACCGGGGTGGATGCGCTGGGTCATCGGGTCCTGGGCGATCTCGGCCACCAGTGCCGGGTCGGTCCCCGGCTCGGTGCTGCGCAGGGTGGCGACGATTAGCAGTGGGATGCCCTCCAGCCGCCGCACCAGGAATTCCAGCGTGTCGCGGTGCTCGGTGAAGATAATCAGTTTCTCCTCGGCGAACCTGGGATCGACTAACACTTCGCGCAGGCGCTC
>JBQCCT010000045.1:0-5187 GCA_051961955.1 Solirubrobacterales bacterium | reverse complement strand
CGGAGCGGATGGTGCAGCGGGCGACGGTGCTGGTCCCGCGGCGCAGCCTGCTGGTGCGGGCGCGCCGCCGCGGCTAGAGGCTCGCCCTAGGCGGCGGGCTCGCCGAGCGCCGTCAGGGCCTGCTCGGCGCTGTCGAAGACGAGCCCATTGGCGGTGAGGCCGGTCATCGAGAGCACCCGCAGCACCTGCTCGGAGGGCGCGTAGACGGCGAGGCGGTGGCCGTCGGCTTCCATCCGATGGTGAGCGCGGAGGATCACCGCGATCCCCGAGGAGTCGATGAAGTCGCAGCGCTCGAGCCCGACCAGGACGCAGTCGCACTGCTCGGCGGCGTGGGTGAGGACCTCGTCGAGCTGGCCGGCGACGGCGAGGTCGAGCTCACCCACGACCTGGACGTCCCGGCAGCCAGGCCGCAGGTCGTTCTCGCTGATGTCGAAACGCTGCATCACGGCAAATCGTATTGGGGTGCGCAAAAGGGCATGGGATGACTGAGAGTGAATGTAGCTTGCGTTCTATCTCAGGTCCGCAGATCGACTTGATCGAGCCCGATCCCGTGCCCTCTTGTCCACGGGTGCGATGCCCTGGCGCTCGGCCCCAAAGCATCGACGCGATCCTAACGAGAGAGCCGAGCGTCCGCAACGCACGCGCCCGTAAGCTCGCCGCTCAGTGTCCGCTCGCAGACGCCTGCCGCCGCCCGAGGAGATCGTCGCCGCGATCGTCGAGCTCGCCGACGACGGCTTCTGCAAGCGGCGCGAGCTGGCGCTGCGCTTCCCCGGCCTCGGCGAGGGCGATTTCCGCCGGGCGCTGCGCCGGGCGGTCGCGCTCGGCCTCGTGATCGAGCGCCGCGGCCCGGACGGGAGCTTCCACCTCGCGGTCAGCAGCGAGGGTTGGAACCTGCACCGCAGGGGGTAGCAGCAGGGCGATGACCCCTTCGCTGGAGGACGTTCCCGCCGCCGCGGTCGCCGGCTACGCGGAGCCGGAGGAGCGGCCGCCGTTCCTCCCCTACCTCACCTTCATGAGCATCTTCGGCGCCCTCAACGCCGCCGTGCTCGCGATCGCGAAGCGGCAGGGGCGGCTGCCGGAGAAGGTCGGCCCAGGCGAGCTGCTGCTGGTCGGCACCGCCTCGCACAAGCTCAGCCGCCTGCTCTCGAAGGACAAGGTGACGAGCCCCCTGCGGGCGCCGTTCACCGAACTCGAAGGCAGCGGCGGCCCGGCCGAATTCGAAGAGAGCTCGCGCGGCAGCGGCGTCCGCAAGGCGATCGGCGAGCTCTTGATCTGCCCCTTCTGCCTCGGGCTCTGGGTCGTCGCCGCCTTTTCGGTCGGCCTCCTCTTCGCCCCCCGTGTCACCCGCTTCGTCGCCTCTCTCTTCACGGCGCTGACGATCTCGGACTTCTTCCAGATCGCCTATAAAGCCGCCGAGGAGAAGGGCCTCGGCTGAGGCGCCGGCCCTGCGCTTCGAACACGGCTGGCTCGGGTAGATGCAGCGAACCATTCACCCACGACCAGGAGGACGACGATGGCTGAGTTGACGACCTTGGAGGAGAAGCTGGCGGAGGTCCTCGGGCTCGCCCAGGCCGCGCAGAAAGCGACCGAGAAAGTCGAGGGTCTTGTCGATGACGAGAGCATCGCCGCCAACCTGCGCCAGATGCGCGAGGAGGCCGAGGAGACCGAGCGCCGCTGCACGGACGTCGCCGCCGAGCGCGACGGTAAGAAGACGGCGATCCTCGAAAAGGCCCAGGAAACGAAGGGCGAGGCCGCCGAGATGATGGAGACCTACCTGGGCGACGACGCCGACGGGCTCGACGGCTTCGAGTTCATGACCATGGCCGAGGCCGGCGAGGTCGGCCACTGGGCGGTGCTGCAGAAACTGAACGAGCAGGCGGGCGAGGAGCAGATCTCAGAACTGACCGCCTGGGCGCTGCCGATCCAGGAACGCCACTTCAGCGACACCAAAGACTGCGCACTGCAATTGGCCGGCGAGAAAGACCCCTACGAGGAGGCCTAGCTTCCTCAGCCAGGTCAGCCGCGAGGGTATAGCCGCCGAGACCTTCCTCCTCGCCCGCGAGGATCATTCCTCAGCCGACGGCGCAGCCTCAGCCGTCAAGCGCTGGTCTTCGCCAAGCGCCCGCGCTACGTCGGCAACGACGCGCGCGGGTTCTTCTTCGAGCTGCCGTTCACTGAAGCGGAGGACGGTGAAGCCGTCCTGTCGTAAGTCGAGGTCACGCGCGCGGTCGTCCTGAAAGGCGACCGAACCGCGGTGGTAGGCGAAGGAGGAAATCGACCTCCCAGCGCCCGAGCTTGACGCTGGTCTCAGGCGGCGGCAGGCGAGGGCGAGCGCAGAGGGCGAGGAAGTCTTCCTCTAAATCACTGCGAGACCGCTTCCCTACCGCTCCTCGGAGTCGAATCCCCATCAGCTCGGCTTGGCGGCGGGCGCGACGCAGGAGATATGAGGGAACGGTGCCGTCGAGATCGTCAATGGTGCGTTGGACGGTGGTGACAGGGATGTTGTGGCGGTGGGCGGCAATCCCCCTTCCTCGCTCTCCTCTAATTGCTGGGGAGGAGGGCGAGGAAGGGGGATCGGCGAGCGAGGGACAGCGATGGAGGCAGATCGCCCGCTGTGACTTGCGGCCCGAGGTGGTTGGGACGGAGACATGGATCGGGCCGTCGATCGGCCGCAACAAACCCCAAAGCGCGGCAGCGGATCCGTGGCTCAGAACCGCTCCCTCCCCGCAAGCGAGCACCGCGGCCATCCAGCGTTGGCGATGGGACATAGGGAAGGCACCGAGGGCATAGACGCCGCGATGCACGCGGTGCAAGCGTCCTCGTCGCGCTCGCTTATACGTCGCCTCACGCGTCAACCCCGCGTCTTCGAGTTGCCCCAGCGTCACGACTCCATGCTGCCGCGCCGCGATTTTCGCGATGCGCGAATCGACCGTGTCGCTTTTGTGGCCCATATGGCCACTAAGTCGACAGGGCCTCGGACTCTCCCCCTACCTCGCTGCTTTTCGTCGCTCTAAGCGGCGGCCATCGACGGGGACCACTGGTCGGCGACGGTTTTGGCGGCGGCCGTCTCCTCGCTGAGGATCGATTCGGCTAGGGCGACGGTGTCCTGGTCGCCAGCGCGTTTTGCGACACGGATGAGGAGCTCGTAGGCGGCGACCTCGAGGTTCTCAACCGCGTAGGCGAAGCCGGCGAGCTTGGCCGGGGTGTCCGGCTGGGCGGCGAAGAACATGCCCCAATTGAGGGCGCCGAGGCGCAGGGCGGCGTCCTTCAGGGCCGACGGGGCGGCGCCGCGGTCGTCGAGCCGGTGCTCGATCTTCTCGAGGTGCCCTTCGGTCTCTTCGAGGTGATGCGCGAGGCCTGCGCGCAGGGTCTCCGGCAGGTCGCGCTCCTTGCCTTTCTCGAGCAGCTTCTTCGACTGCCCCTCTAGAGGGTGGACGTCGGAGAGGTAGCCGTTCAGTTGCGCGTCGAGATCGTCCGGTTCGACTTCGGCCAGCGCCTGCTCAACCGCCTCGTCGAAGTGGGCGGCGACCCGACCCGCCATCTCCCGCTCCTCGTCGGCGATTGCCTCGGCCATCGCCACCGTCTCCGAGTCCCCTGCTTCGCGGGCGGCGATCGCCAGTAGCTCATAGGCGGCGACCTCCATGTGCTCGTAGGAGAAGGCGTGGAGGGCGAGCTTGGTCGGCGTGTCGGGCTGGCTCTTGACGAACAGCACCATGCCGAAGCCGCCCGCCTGCCCGGCGAAGTCCTTCACTTTCGAGGGTGAGGCGTTGTGCGCCTCCAGCCGTGCCCGCACCCGCTGCTCCTGCGATTCGGTCTCCGCCAGGTGGCGCTGGAAAATCTCGGCGAAGGAGCCTGCGACGAGGTCGGGAGCGCGGCGCATCTGGGTTAGCGCCTGCTCCTCAATCGAGTGGACGTCGGTCAGGTACTTGACGAGCTGAGTGTCTGGATCATTGTTCGGCATTCCACCCGACCACCCGCCCCCAACGCCCCTACGCCTGGGTGTGAATTCTTTAGACGAGGGCATGCTCGCCCGCGGCCACGTGCAGGCGCACCGTCGTGCCGGCGGCGCCGGAGCGGATCTGGACGAGGTCGCACAACTGGTTGGCGAGCCAGAGCCCGCGCCCTCCCTCCTGAGCGATGCCCGGACGCAGCCTCCCGACCAGGGGCTCGTCGATCCGGCCTCGGTCGGAAACCTCAGCGAGCAGACTGCCGTTCTCCCGCCAGAGCCGCAGGGTGCCACTACCGCCCCCGTGCACGACGCTGTTGGCGGCGAGCTCGCTGGCGGCGATGACCAAGTCGGCGACTTCGGGAGGCTCCATCCCAGCCCTCTCTGCCGCGGCGGCCACCCGGCGGCGAACCTCGGACAGCTCCCGCAAGCCGAAGGAGAAGGTTTCCGGCGTCGCCGACGCCGGCGGCAGTCGGCCGGAAAAGCAATCGGGCTCGGGCTCGAAGGAAGCGCTCTCCTCGCAGCGCCCTTCATGGCAGACGCAGCGGTGGGAGAAGGCGACCTTCTCGAGCACGTCTTCAGGGAGCGACCCCGCGTCGTATGGGCAGAGCAGCGACCACGGCGTCCCCGGCGCGAAGGCCACGTTCAGGAGCGACTCGTGGCGCTGGCACTCCTCCAGCGCCGCCGGGCTGCGCTCGGCCCAGACCGGTTCGCCGATCCCCCGCACCGAGCGGCCGCCGTTCTCGTCGACGAACTCGCGCCAGAAGGGGATGATCGAGGCCGGATTTCGCCCCAGCGCCTGCATGTCGACGAACCGGACCGCGCTCGCGTCCTCCCCCAGCTCGCCTTCGAGCAGCTCGGTCTGCGCCGGGCCGACGGCGACCAGCGCCGGTTCGCCCGCCTCCAGCGCGGCTCGCAGGAAGGGAACCGTCCCCGCCAGATAGTCGTTGTCGCCCTCATAAATCAGGGCTTCGTGTTGAAAACCCAACTGGCTCATGCTCTTGCTCTCTGCAGGTTTGTCTTCCCGGCTCCTGTCTCCCCAAACTGGTTTTGCCGATCCTGGTACTCCCGCAAACTGCGGGTGACGCCCGCAGCAAGAATCGTTTGCTCGGTCTAGCCGGGGGTACCTGCGCCTCGAGGCACAACGCTCGCAGCGTCGTTTGTGCCGGGAGGTAAACCGCTCAGTGGGAGTAGAGATGAACCCGCCACCGGCATCGTCCCCCAAGCACGCACCCCTGACC
>JBQCCT010000044.1:0-9890 GCA_051961955.1 Solirubrobacterales bacterium | reverse complement strand
CCTTCATTTGTTCCGCATACCGGAACAAATGAAGGGAGCGCCGACGAAAGAGGCCCGGTTGCCCGGGCCTCTCGAAACTGCTCCTCTTGCGAGAGGTGGGCTACATCATCCCGCCCATGTCGGGCATGCCGCCGCCCATGCCGCCGCCGGCGCCGTTTTCCTCCGGCGGTTCGGCGATGATCGCCTCGGTCACGAGGATGTTCTTGGCGATCGAGGCCGCGTTCTCCAGGGCGGAGCGGGTGGCCTTGGTCGGGTCGATGACGCCGGCCTTGATCAGGTCGCCGTACTCGCCGGTAGCCGCGTTCAGGCCTTCGCCCTCCTTCAGCTCCCGCACCTTGTTGACCACGACCGAGCCCTCGAGGCCGGAGTTCTCGGCGATCTGCCGCACCGGCTCCTCCAACGAGCGGTGGATGATCCGGGCGCCGGTGACCTCGTCCGCGTCGTCCAGCTTCTCCGGGTCGAGGCCGGCCTGCGCGTTCAGCAGGGCCACGCCACCGCCCGGCACGACGCCCTCCTCGAGCGCGGCGCGGGTCGCCTGCAGCGCGTCCTCGACGCGGTGCTTTTTCTCCTTCATCTCGGTCTCGGTGGCGGCGCCGACCTTGACGACGGCAACGCCTCCGGCGAGCTTGGCCAGGCGCTCCTGGAGCTTCTCGCGATCGAAGTCGGAGTCGGTGTTCTCGACCTCCGATTTGATCTGCTTGATCCGGCCCTTGATGTCCTCCTGGTCGCCGGCGCCCTCGATGATCGTGGTCGTGTCCTTGGAGACGACCACAGTGCGCGCCTGACCGAGCTGGGCCAGCTGGGTGTTCTCCAGTTTCAGGCCCATCTCCTCGGTGATCACCTCACCGCCGGTGAGGATCGCGATGTCCTCCAGCATCCGCTTGCGGCGGTCGCCGAAGCCCGGCGCCTTGACCGCGACGCCCGTGAAGGTGCCGCGGAGCTTGTTGACGACCAGGGTCGCGAGGCACTCGCCCTCGACGTCCTCGGCGACGATCAGGAGCGGCTTGCCGCCCTGCATCACCTGCTCGAGCACCGGCAGGATGTCCCGCACGGAGCCGATTTTCTGGTTGGCGATGAGGATGTAGGGGTCTTTCAGAACCGCCTCCATGCGGTCCTGGTCGGTGACCATGTACGGGGAGATGTAGCCCTTGTCGAACTGCATCCCCTCGGTGAACTCCAGCTCCATGCCGAAGGTCTGGCCCTCCTCGACGTTGACGACGCCGTCTTTGCCGACCTTCTCGATCGCGTCGGCGATCACGTTGCCGATCTCGTCGTCGCCGGCGGATATGGCGGCCACGCGGGCGATCTGGTCTTTGCCCGAGACCTCCTTCGACTGCTTGTTCCGCAGGTTGTCGACGACCTCCTCGACGGCCTTCTCGATGCCGCGGCGCAGGGCCAGCGGGTTGGCGCCGGCGGCCACGTTCTTCAAGCCCTGGCGGACGATCGTCTGCGCCAGCAGGGTGGCGGTGGTGGTGCCGTCACCGGCAACGTCGTTGGTCGCGGTCGCGACCTCGCGGACGAGCTGGGCACCCTGGTTCTCGAAGACGTCCTCGACCTCGACCTCGCGGGCGATCGTCACCCCGGCATTGGTGATCGTCGGCGCGCCGAACTTTTTGTCGAGCACCACGTAACGGCCTTTAGGACCGAGGGTGACCTTGACGGCGTTGGCGACGGAATCGACGCCGGCCTGCAGGGCCCCTCTTGCATCCTCTGCGTACTTCAGCTCCTTGTGAGCCATTTGTTTCTAGTCCTCCTTAGTTGCGTAAGTCCGTTGAGCTAGGCGACCTTGGCGAGGACGTCCGACTCGCGCAGCACCAGCAGTTCGTCGCCCTCGACGGTCACCTCGGTGCCGCCGTATTTGGAGTAGAGGACCTCGTCCCCCTCCGCGACGTCGAGCGCGCGGCGGCTGCCGTCCTCGTTGACCGCGCCGTCGCCGACGGCGATCACCTTGCCCTTCTGCGGCTTCTCTTTGGCCGTGTCGGGAAGGACGATGCCGCTGGCGGTCGTCTCCTCCTCCTCTACCGGCTTGACGATCAGCCGGTCCCCGAGGGGCTTCAGCTTCATCCGTGAACCTCCGTTGTTCGGTCAGTTGTTTGGCTGGAAAGTTGGAAACGCCATTGCAGAGCCAGATCTGGGGCCTGCAGGCGCTTGGCACTCTTAGGGAGAGAGTGCCAACACCAGAAAGATAGCGAACCTCAGTCCCTTGCCAAAAGGCGGCAGCCGAGTAACTCAGAGATTCCCTCGCCGCCGCGGCGCATCACCCAATCGTGGTTCCACTCGAAGGCGGGCCGCAGCAGCGGCGCCATCAGGTTCATCCAGGGCTTGGTCGTCCGTACGTTCCACTCGTAAAGGACGGCGGTGACCCCGTCCTGCTCGTAGAGACGCCAGCGCCCCACTCCTTCCAGCTCGCCGACCGCCCGGCCCTCCAGCAGGGTCGGGTACTCGACCCGCGTCGTCGTCACATCGAAGCTGACTCGGTAGGGCAAAAGGCTCTTCCAGACCATCCGCGAGACGCTGCCGAGCCCGTTCCCGTCGCCGGGGCGCAGCTCGCTCGCTTCCTCCACCCCGCGCCACCACTGCGGCCAGGCCCCCTGGGCGTGAATCGCCTCCCAGACCGGCTCGCGCGGGGACTCCAGCAGCCAGGTCGTGAGGAAGGCGTATTCGGCCATCGCTACCTGCCTACGACCCGAGCGCGCATCCGGTTCAGTTGTGGTGGGGGGTCTCCCCGTTGCCGAGGTGCGCCCGCGGCGGCTCGACGATTTGCGAGAAGCGGATCACCGTCACCAGGTCGTCCTCGGAGATCGGCCGGCTGTAGATCTGCTCAAGGAAGCGGGTCGTCTCTTCGAGGCGACGGAACTCGGGGTTGTCGTGCTCGATGTCGCGCCGGCTGAGCTCGCTGAGGCGCTTGACCTCGACGTCGTCGATCACGGCGGTGAAGATCTTCTCGCGCGGGCTGTGGCGGAAGCCGACCGTGATCCACACGACCTGGCCACGCTCGTACTTGTTGCTCTTGTCGCCGAGCCGGATCGTCGCGGTCTTGCGACCCCGCTTCAGCTGGTCGATGAAGACCGCGGAATAGAAGTTGAGAACGTAGATGCCGCCCCGCATTGCGTTGCCGAGCGTATAGGAGAGCGCGAGCCGCGTGGGAGTGGGCAGGAACGGCCTGACATTTGGGTTTTTTGAGCGTTCACGGGTACGGAAGGTCACAACGGTCGTCACAGGGACGTGGACCGATGTCTGATCGGCGCGGTTCCAGTTTTACGCCGCGGGAGCCGATCACAGGAGAGCAATGGCAGGACTTCGCCACACTCGGCTGCTGCTGGCCGCGCTTGCGTGCGGCAGCTTCCTGCTGCTGTTCCCGCTCGCCGGCCAGGCGCTGGCGATGAAGTGCGACGGCAAGAAGGTGACGATCATGGGCACCCCCGGCCCCGACCACATCGTCGGCAAAAAGGCCAGCGACGTGATCTACGGCGGCGGCGGCAACGACGTCATCACCGGCGGCCCGAACGGCAACGACACGATCTGCGGCGGGCCGGGCAACGACACGATCAAGGGCGGCCGCGGCTTTGACGACCTGCAGGGCGAAGGCGGCAACGACACCCTCGACGGCGAAAGCGGTTCCGACCAGCTCGACGGCGGCGAAGGCGACGACACCCTCAACGGTGAAAAAGGCGCCGACGGCCTCCACGGCGGCGGCGGCGACGACAAACTGCTCGGCTCCAAGGGCCCCGACAAGCTCGACGGTGGCGCCGGCAACGACTACATCGACGGCCAGCAGGGCAGCGACAAGATCGACGGTGGTGGTGGCAACGACAAGCTGCTCGGCGACAAGGGCAACGATCAGATCGAAGGTGGCGAAGGCGAAGACCTGATTGAAGGCGGACCCGGCGACGACAGCGGCCTCGAGGGCGGCGGCGGGGCCGACCACGTATTCGGCGGCGCCGGCATCGACAATGCCGACGGCGGCCCGGGCGACGGCGACATCGTCCGCGGCGACTCCGGCACCGATACCCTCTCGGGTGGCGAAGGGGCCAACGACATCGTCTCCTACGCCAGCGCCACCCGCGGCGGCATCATCGTCAATCTCGCCGCGGGGACGGCAAAAGGTGACGGCCACGACAAGCTCAGCGGCTTCGAGGACGTGGTCGGCTCGCCGCAGGGCGACACGATCGTCGGCGACGGTGAAGCCAACCGGCTCGACGGCGGCGTCGGTAACGACACGCTGATCAGTGGCGGTGGTGGTGGGCAGGCCTTCGGTGGTCCGGGCAGCGACACCTGCGAAGGCTTCGCGGCTGAGACTTCCTGCGGTCCAGAACAGGCGCCACCCCCGAACCTCGCCTACGGCACCCTTAACCAAGGGCTCGACGGCTCCAGCCTGATCATCCAAGGCAGCCCGGGTAATGACGAAATCCACATCTCTCGTAGCCCGACCGCCTGGGTTGTCTCCGACACGATCGCGATTTTCCCCGGCGACGGTTGCGAAACCCCGCCCTCAAACGGCAGTGCGATGGTCTGCCCCGATTCCGGTCCGCCGCCGCTGATCGTCGTCACCGGCGGCGACGGCAACGACAAGATCGTCGTCGACCCCAGCGTTCCGGCCAGCGCCCACGTGCGGATCAACGGCAACGCCGGCGACGATGAACTGGTCGGCGGCGCCGGCGACGATGTGCTTGAAGCAGGGGAGAACTACAACGGCCCCGACCACGGCAATGACACCCTGATCGGTAACGGCGGCAGCGACGTCCTCTATGCCGATCCGGGTAGCGACGTCCTCCAGGGCGGTCCCGGCAACGACCTCCTGGTCAACTCGGTCGTCACCTGCCAGGGCCACACCTTCGACGGCGGTCCTGGCGAGGACACCGTCTCCTACGCGCGCTCGAAGGACAACCTGCGGATGGAATTGGGCGGCACCGGCGGGCCTCCTGGCTGCAGCAACCCGGACAAAATCCTCGGCGACAACGAGAGCCTCGAGGGATCGGATGGGCCCGACGTACTGATCGGCGACAACGGCGACAACAGCCTGATGGGCCACGCCGGCGCCGACACTTTCATCGGCAAGGGCGGCAACGACTTCATCGAAGCCCAAGACGGCCAGCGCGACAAGTCGATCGATTGCGGCCCCGGAAACGACGAAGTCGCCCGCGACCCGAACGACCCCAAGGGCGATAGCTGCTGAGCGACGGCCCTAGGAGGGCGAACCCCCCTGGTCGCTGAAGCCCCCCTCGCCGATCAGCGGCACGAAGCGGCAGGGGCCGATCTGCTCCTGCTCGATCTGCTCGCCTTGGCGCCGCAGCACGGTGAGCATGTCGGCCTCGCCGGCGGCGATCGGCACCACCAGGTGGCCGCCCTCGGCAAGCTGATCGAGCAGCGCCGGCGGGGGCGAGGGGGCGGTGGCGTGGCAGGCAATCGCGTCGAAAGGGGCGCGCTCGGGAACGCCAAGGCTGCCGTCGCCGACCACGAGCTCGACGTTGCCGATCCCCAGCGCACTCAGCACCCGTGTCGCCCCCTGCCCGAGCCGCTCATGCCGCTCGATGCTGACTACATGGGCGGCAAGCCGCGCCAGCACCGCCGCCGAGTAGCCCGACCCGGTGCCTACCTCCAACACTAACTCCGCGCCGGTCAGCTCCAGGGCCTGACAGATCACGGCGACGATCCAAGGCTGGGAGATCGTCTGCTCTTCAGCAATGGGCAGCGCCGCATCCGCGTAGGCCTTCCCCCGCAGGCCCTCCGGCAGGAATGCCTCCCGCGGCACCTCTCCCATCGCCGCCAGCACCCGCTCGTCATCGATCCCCCGTCGCCGTAGCTGCCGCTCGACCATCCGCGTGCGGCGGTCGGCGAAGGCGCTCACGGTTCCAGCGGGTGCTTGGAGAAACCGGGCCGGAAGGACCATTCCGGCCGTTCCTCTGTCAGACGCTCCAATTGGCCATCCCAGTCCCGCGAGGAGAGGCTCTCGGGACCAAACCATTCGATCCTCTGCCCCTGTTTGGAGAACCCCCAACTGAAGCCAAGGATGGCCCGGGCTTCTTTGCGAAATTCGCCGAGCTCTCCGCCTATGCCGCAATAAAAGCTGTGGGCCAGGAAGTCCCAGTTCTCGAGCTCGTTGGTATGAGGGGCGTCGAAGAGGATCGGTGCGTAGCCGCCGTAGATAAAGGGGGCGTTGCTCTTCAACGAGGGGAAGTGGTCGATCTCGAAGCCCTTCCTGCCCGCCGTGTGGTCGACGAGTTGCACCCAGCCGCCGAGATGCTGGTAGCCGACCCGCACTGACTGCAGTGTCGCCGTGCAGCAGGGAAACCCACGTGCGTCCTCACCACAGCCCAGCGCCGCGGGGTCCTCGTTCGTCGCGACCGTTACCCGGACCGTACTCTCGACGTCCGTCCAGCGATACGGGATCTCGATCGTCTGCGGTGGCTGGGCCATCTATGCATCGTAGGCGGCGATGTAAACCGCCTTGTAGTCACGCTCCTCGTCCGGAGGATCGGACAGGAGGATCCGTCCCTCCTCCTCTCGCATTCCGAGCGCGGCGAGGCAACGAAGGCCGGATGCTTCCAGCGCTCCCTTCACCTGTCGATCGGTCCAGTGGCGCTCCCGATCGCGGCAGCGCGGTCGTAGGCCTCCTGCGCTGATTCCAACTTTCTCTCGCTCAGTAGATGTAGTTGCGCAGCTTTGCCGGCGCGAGGACGGTGACGCGTCCGCGGCCGGAGCGGACTACGCCGGCGCGCTCTAGCTCGGCGAGGAAGCGGCTGACCGACTCGCGGGAGGTGCCGGCGAGCTGGGCGAGGTCGGTCTGGTTCATCTCGATCGTCACCTCTTCTTCGGCGTCGCCGTCGGCCTGGGCCTCGCGGCTGAGCTGGGCGAGGATGCCGGCGACGCGACTGGGGACGGTCTGGAAGGACTGGCGGGAGAGGCGGACGTTGGCGGCGCGGAGGCGGCGGACGAGGCCGGCGACCAGCTTCAGGGAGATCTCCGGGTGGCGGGCGAGCAGCGCCCTGACGTCGTTGGCCGGCAGCGCCAGCAGGTCGCCGTCGGTGAGCGCCTCGGCGCTGGCCGAGCGCTTGTCGCCGTCGAGCATCGCCAGCTCGCCGAAGATCTCGCCGGGGCCAAGGGTGGCGAGGGTTATCGCGCGGCCGTCGGAGTGTTCGCGGGTGACGCGGAAACTCCCCTCCTTGACGATGTAGCAAGCGTCGGAGTCATCCCCCTCGTGGAAGACACGGGTGCCGGCCGGAAAGCTGCGTGGGACAGCGACATGCGAGAAGCGCTCCAGCTCCTCCTCCTCCAAGTCGGCGAAGAGCGGGACGCTCTTCAGCAGCTCGACCGCACTCTGATCGGTCTCAGGCACTGCCTCGATTATGGCAATGGCCCTGGCTAGTGAACCGAATTCCGGGTGACGCAACCAAATCTCAAGCCGAGGCGGTGAGTTTCCTCGGGCCGCGGCTGAAGCCGGCGGCGATCAGGGCCTCCTCTTGGCCGGAGCCGATTACGGGGTCGCCGTCTAGTTTCTCGATCGCCAGTTTGGGGAGGTGACCGGCGCTGACAGCGTCGGCGAGAGCACGCATCGCTTCCTCCAGCTGCTCGCCTTGGATGTCCTGGAGGCGGAGGAGGCCGCGGCCGCCGCGCTCTATGAAAACGAGCGGCTCGCCGTCGCGGAGGAGGAGGTGGGCGCCGGGAGTGCGACCGGGGCGGCGGCCGCTCTCCAGCTTCGGCCAGGGCAGCGAGGCGCCGTAGGGGTTGGCGGGGTCGGTGGCGGCGAGGACGAGGCAGGAGCCGTCGGGTTCGGGGAGGGAGCGCAGGCGCTCGACCGCGCCGGGCAGGGCGAACTGGGCGCCGCCGAGACCCTCGACGAAGTAGCCGCGGCGGGCGGTGCCGAGCAGCTCGTGGTGGCCGTGCTCCCCGTATAGAGTGTAGAAGCCGCCGGGGATGCCCTCGGCCAGCACCGTCTCGCGGGTAACGATCCCGTAGCGCTCCATCATCAGCTCGGCCGTGGCACGGAGCTTGGCGCCCGGTCCCGGGGCGTTGGCGAACAACGGCTCCGTCAACGACCAGCGGCCCTGGACGGCGGCGCCGGTCGTGCTGCGGCGGCGGGCGAAGCGACGGCCCGGGCGTTCGCTCGGCGGCACCGCCCGCAGCCGCGGCGCCCGCAATGGGGCGAAGGCGTCGTTGGTCACCGCTCCCGTCCAGGCCAGGTCCCAGAGGGCGTTGTGGATGTCCTCGGCCGGGTGGTCGAGGTCGGCGACGAGGTCGAGCCAGAAGGAGGGGCCGGCGGCGAGCCGCTCGCGGATCGCGTCGTGGACCTCGCCCTGCGGCGCCTCCAGCTTGGCGTTGGCGGGGGGCGGTCCGGCCAGCCGCACGTCCTCGCGGAAGTAGAGGGCGACGCGGCCGTCGTTGCGGCCGAGGGCGCCGGCGCCGACCCAGACCAGCTCGCCGCTGGTGCAGAGCTCGTCGAGCCAGTTCTGTGAGTAGGCGCCGAGGCGGCGCGGCAGCACGTCCCGCTCCCACGTTTTCGGCGTCAGCGCCACCCCCTGCAGCGGCACCAGCGCCTCGCGCAGGCGGTCGAGCCCGGCGCCGGCGGGGCGGAAGGCGTCGACGTTCTGCCAGCTCGGCAGGAAGCGGGCGAGCTGGCGGGTATCGGCTGCCTCGACCTCTTTGCGCAGGCGGGCGAGGCTGGCGCGGCGCACCCGGCGCAGGACTTCGGAGTCGCACCACTCGCGCTCGGTCCCACCCGGCAAGAGCTCGCCGCGGACCAGGGCGCCTTCGCCCTCCAGCTCGCGCAGCGCCGGCGAGGGGTCGATGCCGTAACGCACCGCCAGCCGCGCGGTCGGAAAGGGACCGTGGGTCCGGGCGAAGCGGCGGGCCAGGGCGCGCATCGCGTCGGGATGCTCCTCGAGGAAGGTCTCCGGCAGCCCGGGTGGCTCCGGCACGCCGAGCGCGTCGCGGTAGAGGCCCGCGTCCTCCGCGGCGATGTAGCGCTCCTCGCCGGCGACACGGACCTTGGCGACGCGGCGCTCGCCGACCAGCTTCTCCAGCATCGAGGCGGCCGAGTAGCCCTCGGCGACGCGCTCCTCGCACTCCTCCAGCGTCAGATCGCCGAGGTTGCGGAGTAGCTGCTGCAGGGCGTCGCGGTCGCCGGCGCGGCCGGCCTCGGTGCGGTGCTGCAACTGCGCTTCGACTTCCTCCAGCGCCTCGGGGTCGATCAGCTCGCGCAGCTCCTCCTGGCCGAGCAGCTCGCGCAGCAGGTCGCGGTCGAGCGCCAGCGCCGCCGCCCGCCGCTCGGCGTTCGGCGTGTCCCCCTCGTACATGTAGGTGGCGACGTAGTCGAACAGCAGCGAGGAGGCGAAGGGCGAAGCGGTCGGCGTCTCCACCTCGACCAGGCTGAGCGCGCGCGAGTGCAGCCTCTCCAGCAGGTCGGCGAGCGCGGGCAGGTCGAGGACGTCGCGCAGGCACTCGCGGTAGGTCTCCAGCACGACCGGGAAGCGGGGGAAGTCCCGCGCCACTTCGAGCAGGCTCTGCGACTTCAGCCGCTGCTGCCAGAGCGGCGTGCGCTTGCCCGGGGAGGCGCGCGGGATCAGCAGCGAGCGGGCCGCGTTCTCGCGGAAGCGGGCGCCGAACAGGGCCGAGCCGGAGAGCTCGCCGACGACCAGGTCTTCGAGCCGGTCGGGGTCGATCAGGACGAGGTCGGCGGGCGGCGGCTCGTCGGCGTCGGGGAGGTGGATGACGATGCCGTCGTCGGACCAGATCGCGTCGGCCTCGAGCCCGTGCTCGTCGCGGACCTTGGCGGCGAGGGCGAGACCCCAGGCGGCGTGGACGCGGCCGCCGTAGGGGGAGAGCACGCAGAGGCGCCAGTCGCCGATCTCGTCGCGGAAGCGCTCGACCACGATCGTCTCGTCGGAGGGGAC
>JBQCCT010000043.1:0-5960 GCA_051961955.1 Solirubrobacterales bacterium | reverse complement strand
AACCTGTACACCCCCCCGCCCGGGGTCCGCGTATCGGTTTTCTAATCGCGGCGCACCCACCCCTGGTTCTATTTTCCCACCTCCTGGGGGTTCTAACTTCGACCGCCTAAAAAGTAGCTTTGCGCCGATTTGCGCGTATCGTTTCCTTTGCGCGGTGAAGATGGATGGACAGAACGGGAAGACGCACGACTTCCGACCGGTCCTGCGGAACGGGTGTGGAAAGGGCAAGCGGTAACGAGAGCTTCGGGCCGCCAGGCCAGCCCCCTTCGGCTGTTTTACAGAGCAGTGGTCGAGTGGCCAGTCAGTGATGTGAACTGCCCGCGCCGAGGGGTTCGGGTGTAGAAGTTGGCGACGGCGAGGGTGATCACGCAGCAGCCGCACTCGCAGACGGCGGCATCGGCCTCGTCCAGTTCGGCGATGATCAGTTCCTGCTCTTCGGCGCAGTCTGGGTCTGAGCAGACGACCTTGACGATCCACATGGGGCGATGGTCCCGGTGCCGCCGGACGGACTTGGGGGGTTGCAAGCGTTTTCCCACCGCTGGGCCTTTCGGCGGGACTTGAGCTCAACTCTATGGACGGGGCAGCGGCGGGCGCGTTAGCTGCCCGGCGTGGCATACGGGAAAGACCCACAGGTCGGATTGGGGTGGGCGGTGAGGAAGGCACGGACCGACGCCGGCCTTGAGCAGAAGGAGTTAGCGGAGCTGGCAGAAGTCAAAGCGAGCGAGATCTCGCGCCTCGAGAAAGGCAAGAAGAACCCGCAGTGGGGAACTGTGAAGCGTGTCGCCGAGGCCCTCGGCACACCGCTCGCAGACCTCGCCGCCCTCGCCGAGGAGTTCGAGCGGCGCCGCGAGGCCGGGCCTAAATCGTCGAGGCCGAGGATCGGCGGGAGCAGCATTCCCGGCAAGTGATCGGCCGCTCCAGTCGTCCTCCGGAGCGGCAGGCCGGGTGGTAGTTGCGTGAAATCCATCACTTCCAGCAGGGCGACCGCAACAAACGCCGCCGGACGGGGTGCCTAATAGACGTGACGACTCTCGAATCGATCGGGTAGTGGTGAGATCTATCCCCTCGCCCTCTCACCCTCTTCTCCATTGGGATCCGGCGGCAGCCGATCCCTCGCAGCGCCGGATCCACCCGCTGTTGCGCGGCGCTGTTCTACATCGGGACGGCTGGACCTGCCGGTATTGCGGCGGCGAGGCGATGGGGGTGGATCACGTAGCTCCCAGAGCCCGCGGCGGCCCGACGACGCCAGCCAATCTGGTGGCGGCCTGCCAGCGCTGCAACCGGACAAAGGGCCTCCGCACTCCCGCGGAGTGGCAGCGGGATCAGGCGCTTGAGGGTCTGCTGGCGAAGCCGAGCCCTTGCCGGAGCCGTCGCAATCGAACCGAGTCCGCGGTGAGGACCTCTCGCTGCAGCCGGCTGCGCCGAGCGTAGGGTTCCCCCATGGACCGCTACGTCGCCTTCCTGCGGGGGATGAATCTCGGCGGGCGCCGAATCAAGAACGAGGAGTTGCGGCGGCACTTTGAGGAGATGGGGTTCGAGGGGGTGGCGACCTTCCGGGCCAGCGGCAACGTGATCTTCGCTTCGCCGAAGCGGGAAGCGGAGGGCAAACTGGCGCAGCGGGTGGAAACGGAGCTGGACAAGCGGCTCGGCTATGACGTGCCAGTCTTCCTCCGCAGCATCGAGGAGGTGGCGGCGATCGCGGCGCAGCAGCCATTCGGCCCCAAGCGGGTCGAGAAGTCAAAGGGCAAGCTGCAGGTCTCGCTGCTAATGAAGAAACCGAGCGCGGCGGTGAAGAAGAAGGTGCTGGCGCTTGCGACCGACGCCGACCTGCTGGCGATCGAGGGGCGTGAGCTCTACTGGCTCCCCAGCGGCGGCCTGCTCGACTCCGACCTCGACCTGCAGGCGATCGCGGCGCTCCTCGGCACCGACACCCGCCGGACGATGGGGACGATCGAGCAGATCGCCGCTAAGTACGGCTAGCGCTCTCCGCCAGCCTTGTACACCGCCGACCTGCAACTTGTCCCCGGTATGCGGGGACAAGTTGCAGTGGCCGCCCATTACCTTGGTTGCAGCCATGGCGATCGCGACCGCAACCTCACTGGATGTCTACGTCGGCGGCAAGCTGCTCTTCGAAGACGTCTCTTTCAAGCTGGAGCCGCGCGAACGGATGACGCTGTCCGGGCGCAACGGCGCCGGCAAGTCGACGCTGCTGCGGGTGCTGGCCGGCGAGCGGCCACCCGACGGCGGCTCGCTGAGCGTGCAGCGGAGCGCCCGCGTCGCCCTCCACGACCAGCGCCCCCCTCGCGAGTCGCAGATGAAGCTGGGCGAGTACGTCTTCTCCGGGCGCACCGACATGATTGAGACGGAGGCTCAGCTTGCGCGGCTGGAGGCGGAGATGGCCGGCGACGGCGACGAGGAGACGATGCGCCGCTACGCCGCCGCCCAGCAGCGGCTCGAAGCCGGCGGCGGCTACCGCTGGCGCGATGACGTGCTCGCCGTCCTGC
Organism: Solirubrobacterales bacterium; assembly: GCA_051961955.1. Taxonomy (GTDB): domain Bacteria; phylum Actinomycetota; class Thermoleophilia; order Solirubrobacterales; family 70-9; genus VAYN01. Next base: position 3,456 of record JBQCCT010000043.1, on the reverse strand, counting down.
GTGGCCTCGGCTTCGACGCCGAGCACGCCGAGCGCCCCTTGAAGACCTTCTCCGGCGGCGAGCTGACCCGCGCCTCGCTGGCGCGCGCGCTCGCCATCCGCCCCGACCTGCTCCTCCTCGACGAGCCGACGAACCATCTCGACATCCCCTCCCTGGAGTGGCTCGAGCGCTACCTGGTCGAACTCGACGCGGCGGTTGTGCTCGTCGCCCACGACCGCTGGTTCCTTGAGGCGGTCGGCACCTCGGTGCTCGAGCTGGATGCGCAGCGCGCTCGCTTCTTCGCCGGTCCCTGGCACGCCTGGCGCGAAGAACAGGCGAAACGGGAGATCGCCCTCGGCAAGGCGATCGAGCGCCAGCAGGCGGAGATCGCGCGGATGGAGCGCTTCGTCGAGCGCTTTCGCTACAAGGCGACGAAGGCGCGCCAGGCGCAGTCGCGGGTGAAGATGATCGAGAAAGCGAAGCGCGGCGGGCCGGTCGCCGAACACCACGACAAACGCCATCTGCGCTTTCACTTCAAGCCGCCCTCGCGGCCTGGGCGGGTGGTGCTGAAACTGGTCAACGGGACGCTTGAGGTGCCGGGGCGGACGCTGCTCGCCGGCGCCAATCTCGAACTCGAACGCGGCGAGCACGTGGTCCTTGTCGGCCCCAACGGCGCCGGCAAGACGACGCTGATCGACACCCTCGCCGGCCGTCGCGAGCCCGCCGCCGGCAGCGTCCGCACCGGCCACAACGTCAAGCTTGGCTACCTCTCCCAGCACGCCGACACCGCCGCCGGCTCGGGCAGCGTGCTCGACGCCGCCAAGCGGGAGGCCGGGCTCACCGAGAACCAGGCGCGGGCGCTGCTCGGCGGCTTCCTTTTTTCCGGTGAGGACGTCGAGAAGCAGCTTGTCGACATCTCCGGCGGCGAGCAGCGGCGACTCTCGCTGGCGATCGTCGTCGCCTCCGGCGCCAACGTGCTGATCCTCGACGAGCCGACGAACCATCTCGACATCGAGAGCCGCGAGGCGCTGGAGGATGCGCTGACCGAGTTCGAGGGGACGGTGCTGCTCGTCTCCCACGACCGGGCGCTGCTGGAGGCGGTTGGGAGCCGCACCCTCGTCTGCGAGGGCGGTGAGCTGCAGAGCCACCCGAGCGGCTGGGCCGAGTACCAGCGGCGGCGCGACGAAGAGGCCGAAGCGAAGGCCGCAGCGGCGAAACCGAAGGGCGACGGCGGCGGCAGGAAGTACAGCGCCACCAAGCCGGCGCAGAAAGCGGCGCGCAAGGCGGCGAAGCTGGAGCAGCGGATCGAGGCGGCCGAGGCGGCGCTGCGCGAGGTCGAGGACGAGCTGTCGGACCCGGCGGCGTGGTCGAGCCCGGGCCGGGTCGAGCGGGCGACCAAACGGCACACCGAGGCGAAAGCGACAGTCGACGAGCTCTACGAAGAGTGGGAGTCGGTCCAGGCTGAAGCCGAGTCGGCCCCGACCTAAGCCGACGCCGGCGGTCGCTTCAGTACCACCCGCGTGTTCCGCGCCGGCGCCAGGGTGATGTTGCGGACCTTGACCTTTTCCGGCTCGGGGTCGACCGGCCGCAGCTCGGCGCGTTCGACGAACTGGCGCAGGATCGTCCGCATCTCGTATTCGGCGAAGGCTGCGCCGATGCAGCGGCGGACGCCGCCGCCGAAGGGGATCCAGGCGTAGTTGTCGGCCTTGCCGTCGAGGAAGCGCTCGGGCCGGAACTCGTTGGGCGCGGGGAAGAGGTCCTCGCGGTAGTGCAGTGCCGCGATCGCCGGCAACACGAACTGTCCCGCCGCCAGCTCGTAGCCGCCGATCGTCGCCGGCGCCTTCAGCTTGCGGGCGACGTCGACGATCACCGGCCGTGAGCGCAGCGTCTCCTTGACGGTCGCGTTGAGGTAGTCCTCCTCGCCGGCCGCCAGCGACTCGCGCAGCCGCGCCAGCACCGCCGGGTTGCGGACCAGCCGCTCGACCGCCCAGGCCAGCCCGGTCGCGGTCGTCTCGTGGCCGGCGCCCAGCACCGTCACCAGCTCGTCGCGCAGTTCCTGGTCGCTCATCGCGTTGCCGTCCTCGTCGCGGGCACCGAGCAGTAGCGAGAGCACGTCGTCGCGCTCCTCGTGCCCGGCGTCGGCGCGCCGGAGCCGGATCTCCTCGTAGATGAACTCGTCCAGCCCTTCGCGCGAGCGCAGGAAGCGCGGCCAGGGGCTGCCCGGCCCGAGGTTGCGGCGCAGGATCGGGAACGAGGTGATGACGCCGACCCGCCTGGCGAAGTCGTCGATCAGCCGCTCGAAGCGCCTCAGCCGCTCCTCGTCGTGGACGCCGAAGACCGCGCGCATGATCACCGCCAGGGTGATCCGCTGCGTGTGGGGACGCAAGGCGAAAGGCTCGCCGACCGGCCAGCTCTCCATCTCCCGCCGGGTCATCTCGACGATCAGCTCCTCGTAGCGCCGCACCCGCTCGCCGTGGAAGGGCGGCAGCAGCAGCTTGCGCTGGCGCATGTGCGGCTCGTCGTCGAGGGTGAGGACCGAGTGCGGGCCGAGCGCCGGCTCCAGCACGGTGGCGTTCGCCTCGCCGGCATGGAAGACCGAGGGCGCGCCGGTGAAGACCGCTTTGACGAGGTCCGGGCGGGCGACGTAGACGACGTGCCCGAAGAAGGGGAAATGGACGCTGAAGATGTCCCCGTAGCGCCGCTGCTGGCTGCCGAGGAACCCGAGCGGATCGCGCGCGTAGCGCAAGGCCTGCACCAGCCGCGGCGCCCGCGATCCCGGCGGCAGCTCCCGCGTGCTGATCGCCCGCGACTGGGGCAGGGTCGCTTGCTCCATCACCCAGAGCCTACGCCAAAACTGGCTGCCCAGCCAGTTCCTCCTTGCCAGTTCGCTCGACGTGCGCCTAGAAGACGATCGTGCGGTCGCCGTCGAGGAGGACGCGGTCGTCCAGGTGGGCCATCACCGCGCGGGCGAGGACTAGGCGCTCGACGTCGCGGCCGAGCCGGATCATGTCGGCGACCTCGTCGCGATGGTCGACGCGGGTCACGTCCTGGGCGATGATCGGGCCGGCGTCGAGCTCGGCGGTGACGTAGTGGGCGGTCGCCCCGATCAGCTTGACGCCGCGCTCGTAGGCGCGGTGGTAGGGGTCGGCGCCGACGAAGGCGGGCAGGAAGCTGTGGTGGATGTTGATCGCCGGCGCTCCGAGCGCGCGGAGGAAGTCGTCGGAGAGGATCTGCATGTAGCGGGCGAGGACGAGCAGGTCGATCCCGTCGAGCAGCTCCAGCACCTGCCGCTCCGCCTCCGCCTTCGCGCCCGGCTCGACCGGCACGTGGTGGAAGGGCAGCCCGACCGCTTCCACTTGACTGGCGTGGTCGGGATGGTTGGAGATGACGCTGACCAGCTCGCCGCCGAGGTCGCCGTTGCGCCAGCGCCAGAGCAGGTCGGAGAGGCAGTGGTCCTCGCGGCTGACCATGATCGCC
>JBQCCT010000042.1:0-5384 GCA_051961955.1 Solirubrobacterales bacterium | reverse complement strand
TGCCGCTGCGTGACGAGCCGAAGATCCAGACGAGACGTTTCTCCTGCACGTTGGGGAAACGGTACCCCCGGGTGCGGATCAATAAAACCCCGGTTATCAGCTCTTCTCAGCGACCGGCGCTCAGCCGAGGCCCTTTTCCTCGGCGGCTTTGTAAGCGATCTGGAAGAAGTCGGAGATCGTCAGCGCGGCGAAGAGGGAGGCGACGAAGCGGGTCACCCGCGGGGCGAAGAGGAGCCCGATCGAGAAAGCGGCGACGACCCAGAGCCCAAGGCAGAAGGGACAGATCAGCAGCTCGCCGATCGCCTTGCGGACGCCAGTCCCGCGGGAGCTCTCTTCGAACTCGGCCGGCCCACCGCTGCCTTCGAGTTCGGTGAAGGGGGCGCGCAGGGGGCTCGTCACCTTGTCCTTGGAGAGCAGGCGGGCGAGTTTGTGGGAGGCAGTGCCGACCAGCAGCAGCTCGCCGGCGTTGACTTTCTCGGGTAGCTCCCGGTCTTGGCGCTTGACGATCGCCAATGCGGCTGCGATCAGCGCGCCGAAGCTGGTCATGAAGCTGAGGTAGGGCAGGAAGGGCGGCCGTTTCTCTGGCGCGGCGTAGCCGGCGACCGTGGAGGGTGCGTCTTTTAGAGAAGGAGTCACCCGTCACTCGTTACCCGTATTGCGCAGCTTCGAAGCCGCCGTTAGGATCGCCGGACGCTCGGGTGGAAACGCCGCGGACAGGGAAACGATGATGCAGAAATTCAACGTCAGTGAGCGCGACCTGCAGCCCGGCTGCAGGGACGTCCAGGTCGAAGGCGAGCTTGACCTCGCCGTTGCCGGTCAGCTCGAGGAGGTGCTCACCGCCGCTGCTGAGAATTACGAGTGCGTCTTGATCGGGCTTCAGAACTGTGCCTTCATTGACTCCTCCGGAATCGCCGTGATCCTCCGGGCCCACCAGAGGATGGAGCAAGACGGACATCGCCTCGTCGTTTATGCGCCGGCCGACCAGGTCCTCAGGATCCTCTCGATGACCGGCCTGATCTCCAACGGTCTCGTCTTCGCCAGCGCCGAGGAGGCGCTGGCAGCGCTCGGCGAGTAGTGCGGCCTACGCGCGAGGGCGGGGGCGATCCGCGCCCGCGCCGCCCGGTGCGCCTCGCCGTCGCCGCCGAAGACCGAGCGGGTCGAGGCGAACGGCAGCACCGCCCGCCGCGCCGCGCCGGCGTGGGCGCGCTCGGGGTCGGCCTCGAGCAGCGCTTCCACCGCATCCCGGATCGGTGACGACGAAGGTCGGCCGTGCCGTCAGCAGCCGGATCTGGAAGACGTCGCCGAGCTCCCGTTGCCGGGCGCGCGGGAACTCGAGCGGGTCGCGGTGGAAGGCGACGGTCTGGGCAAGGACGCCCGCCATGCACGCACGGTTACCCCTTTTCGACGAAGCTGATCTGCCCGTTGGTCTCGAGGATCGCCCAGCGCACCTCTTTCAGCGAGCTGATCTGCTCGATCCTCGCCTCGGATTCGATCTCCTCGACGGTCAGCCGCTGGCGCTTCAGGTTGGCCTCGATCACCTCGCCGTCCTCGACGAGGACGACCGGCTCGCCGGCGAGGATCGGGCGCAGGCGCTTGAAGCGGAAGCTGCTCCAGGAGACGAGCACCGTCAGCAGGGCGATCGTCGTCACCGCCAGCAGGGCGCCGGTGACCGAGTAGTCGCTCTGGGTGACTCCGTTCTGGACGAGATCGCCGATCACGACCAGGAGGATGATGTCGAAGGGCTCCATCGAGCTCAGCTCGCGGCGGCCCAGCATCCGCATCATCACGTAGAGGAAGAGGAAGACGACGGCTGCGCGGATGACGATGTCCATCAGGGGAAGTTCACCTGGATGCGGTCGACGGAGGCGATTTCTTCGTCGGCGTCGAAGAGGGCGACGCCTTGGTCATGGCTGCCGACGTCGTTGGGGTTGGCCTGGAAGTTGAGGTAGACGGTGAGGATGCGGCCCGGCTGCAGCGGCGGGTAGCGGACCTTCAGGTGGCCTTCGTCGGTGGTGGTTTCGGCGGGTTCGGGTTCGAGCGTGTTGAGGGTCGTTTCTTCGATCCAGCCGCGGTCGAGGACCAGGGTCGGCGCGCCGATGGGCTGCAGGGCGTGGATCTCGATCCGCGCCTGGTAGAGGAGGCCGCCACGCACCCGTTCCGGCGCGGTCACCTTCAGCGTCGCCGCGCCAGCTCTTGCTTCGGAGGTGGTGGTGTCGGCGCCAAAGACGTTCAGCAGCGCCGCCACGACGAAAGCCAGCAACAGCAACAGGTAGAGGTGGCGCAGCCACTGGCCCGGTCGTTTGCCTTCGAAGTCACGGTGGCGCGGGAGGTCGATTCCGCCGGGCAGATCCGACATGACGCCAGCCTAGGCACCGCGTCGGCGGCAACCCGCTCGTGCAGCGGTTTTCGCTTGAGCCCCCTCTCGGCAAGATTGAGCGCGAGGCCAACCTGCCCGGTACCAGGATCACCCAGCCGCGAAGAGCTCGCGCATCCGACTCTGAGCACAGCGGAGTGTGGTCAAAATCGGATGCGGCTTTCAGCCGGTCGAAATTCCCAATCGCGGATCAGCGCCATACGGGCCCTAAAGCTCCTCGGTGACCAGTTCCGGCTCGCTGGCCGGGTCCTCGGAGAGCTGCTCGAACTCCGCCGGCACGGGGCCGTGCAGGCGCCAGCCGCGTTCGTGACGGGTGAGGGTGCCTTGTTGCTGGAGCTTGGTTAGGGCGGTGGAGACAGAGGGGCGGCGGGCGGCTACGAGCTCGGCGAGGGTGCGGTGAGTGAGGGGGACGGGGATGTCGATGTGCTGGTTGTGGACGCGGCCGAAGCGGTCGGCAAGGTGCCAGAAGAGCATGGTGAGGCGGGTCTCGACGCGGCGCTGGCTGACGATTGCGATCAGGGTCGCGAGGTAGCGGGAGCGGAGCATGCCGCGGCGGATCAGGGCCACGCCGATCTGGGGAAAGGGGCCACAGCGGCGGGTGAAGTCGCCGTCGAGGATCGCCAGCCTGGCGCTCTCGATCACCAGCCAATCGGCGTCGGTAGGGATGCTCGACCACTCGCCGATCTTGTCCCAGGGCCGCAGCGGGTCGCCCGGCCCGAGCAGCTCGGCGCCGTAGCGCTGCCCCTGGACGACGCGGCGGCAGAGCAGTCCGGAGAGGACGAGCAATCCGTAGCCCGAGGGATCGGCCTGCACGTTGCGTTCCCAGTCCCACTCGCCGCGCGGTACCTCGATCACGCGAGCGACGCAGGCCCGCTGCGCGAACCCCAATTTCTCCTCGGGAATTTCCGTCCCGAGGTCAGGATCCTGGCTCAGGAGCGAAACCACGTTCATCGCTCGCAACCTACCCGCGTTTCGCCGCGCCATGCCCTTTCCAAGGCAGCGCTGTTCATGTGCGTGGGGATCCTGCCGCCCCGCTTCCTCGGCGTGCTGTTCGTCGCCGGGGCGGTGGCGCTGGTCGGGGCGCCGTGGCTGGGCCGTCTTCGACGGCAAGTCGCTGGGGGGACGGGCGGTGGGGGAAGCCGGCCCTGGCCTCGACCCCGTGGTCCAGGAGGCCGCCGGGCGCCTCACCGACCCACACGCCTCCGCCGGAGCGGTCCTCCACGGCAGCGCCCACTTCGAGCTCATTCACCCCAAGGGCCTGAAGACGGTCGACTACCTCTGAGCGATCATCAGCCGCTCCGGCCAGTCGCGCTCGGCGACGTATGAGAATACGAGGCGGCGAAGGAATCGAACCTTCCAAGCGGTGGGCTGCACCGCCCTGCTGGCTTTGAAGGCCAGATGGGCCACCAGACCCCTGCCGCCCCAGGAGTCGCGAGCTTAGTCGCTGGCGGTAGGGGTGGGGCGGGGGAAATGGCGATCGCCGTCGCGGCGCAGGCGGTGTTCGGAGTTGAGCTGTTCGAGCAGGGCCTGGGCGTATTTGCGACTGAGGCCGAGGGCATCGCGGACCTCGCCGATGCTGGTCGAGCCGTCGCGTTTGGCAAGGGCGACGATCAGCTGCGCCAGCTTCTCGTAGGCGGAGGCGGCGTAGACGACGTCGACCTTGGCGCGGACAGCCGCACCGACGGCACCCAGTTCGCTGAAGGCACGCTCGACCGAACGGCGGTCGCTGCCCAAATCCTCGGCAAGGTGGGCGGCACCGCGGGGATGATCCGCGTCCTTCTCCAGTGCGGTCAAGACCCGGCGGGCAAAGGGACTCGGCTCCAGCGGGGAGGGCGGTCGCGCCGGGATCGGCTCTTCCTCGGTGGGGCGCCGTTCCCAGCCGGGACCGTGTCGGGGTGGTGCTGGCTCCCGCACCACTCCACCGCCGAGCGTGTCCGGGGGTGCGATGCGGCGAACCACGACGCGATCGCCACTCCGTGCCAGCAGCGGCCGCTCGAGTCGGAGCTGGGCGCTGTTGCCGCCGAGGGCGACCACCCGCGCCGGGCTGTCGCGGGTCCCGAGATGGACCTGCACCCGCGGCTCGGTGAGGATCGTCTCGGCGCCGGTGCGGAGCTCGACATCGAGCCGATAGGTGACGTGGACTCCGGCGCCTTCGGCGGTGATCACATCGCCGCGGGCGACCTCGTCACGGTCGATTCCGCTGAGGTTGAGGGCGACGCGCTGGTGTGACTCGGCGGTGTCGCAGGGACGGTCGTGGACCTCGATCGAGCGGATCCGTCCCTCATGTTCTTCGGGCAGGATCGTCACCCGCTGTCCGCGCTCTAGCTGACCGGACCAGAGGGTGCCGGTGACGACGGTGCCGTGGCCGGCGATGGTGAAGACGCGGTCAACGTGGAGGACGGGCTCCTCGGGAGGTGTGCCGAAACTGTGACGCAAATTGCCCCCGGTATGCGGGGACGACTTGTCGGTTTCGATTTCGGATGCGACTTGCGCCAGGGTTGCGCGCAGACCCTCGATCCCCTCGCCGGTCTGGGGGCTGACTTCCAGCAGCGGCAGCCCCGGCGCGAGCCGCGCGCACTCCTCGGCGGCGGCGCGGCGCATCGCGGCGTCAGCGAGATCGATCCTGGTCAGGGCGACGACGCCCTGCTCGACCGCGAGCGCTCGCAGCACCGCCAGGTGCTCCAGCGTCTGCGGCATCGGCCCGTCGTCAGCGGCAACCACCAGAAGGAACATGTCGATGCCGCTGGCTCCGGCGATCATCGTCCGCACAAAGCGTTCGTGTCCCGGTACGTCGATCAGACTGAGACAGCGTTCGCCGAGGTCGAGGTCGGCAAAACCCAGCTCGATCGACATTCCGCGTTGTCGCTCCTCGGGGAGTCGGTCGGTGTTGCGGCCGGTCAGCGCTCGCACCAGCGCCGTCTTGCCGTGATCGATGTGACCGGCGGTGCCGATCGTCAGCGGCAGCGGCGCCATCTCAGGCCAGCGCTTCCTGCGCTGCTGTCGCGGCTGC
>JBQCCT010000041.1:0-2611 GCA_051961955.1 Solirubrobacterales bacterium | reverse complement strand
CGTCCGAGATCGCGGCTGGGCCAGCGGCGCAAAACGTGAAGAGGATCGCCCGGACTCCAAGCAACACGCACCCGGGGACGACCGAGGCCGCGAAAGCTGTTTCAGCTCAACGAGACCGCGAGAGACCCCGTATAGCGGGGTCTCTCGCGGTCTCGTGGTGGGGCGTCTGCTTCGTCCTAAGACGCCGCAGCCGGGATGCGGCAGGTGACGCCGGTGCCGGCGAGGCCGCAGTAGCCGTTCGGGACCTTGTGCAGGTACTGCTGGTGGTAGTCCTCGGCGTAGTAGAACGGCCCGGCGGGCTCGATCTCGGTCGTCACCGGCTCGTGGCCGGCGGCGCGCAGCGCCTGGTCGTAGGCGTCCCGCGCCATCTCCGCCGTCGCCTTCTGGGCGTCGTTGGCGAAGTAGATCCCGGACCGGTACTGGGTGCCGACGTCGTTACCCTGGCGCATGCCCTGGGTCGGGTCGTGCTCCTCGAAGAAGACCTTGAGCAGGTCGGCGTAGGCGATCTTCGCCGGGTCGAAGGCGACCAGCACCGCCTCGGCGTGGCCCGTCTTCGCCGTGCAGACCTCCTCGTAGGTCGGGTTTGGCGTGGTCCCGTTCATGTAGCCGACCGCCGTCGTGTAGACGCCGTCGAGGGTCCAGAACAACCGCTCCGCGCCCCAGAAGCAGCCGAGCGCGAAGTAGGCGACCTCGATCCCCTCCGGGAACGGCGGCTCCAGCGGCGTGCCCAGCACCGCGTGCGTCTTCGGCACCTCGAAGGCCCGCTCGCTGCGCCCCGGCAGCGCCTCCTCCGGCGCCACGATCTTCGTCTTCTCCGGGTGCATCATCGTCATCAACTTTCCAAGTCTGTTCATCTGCATTTCCTCCTATGACGAGGTTACGTCAGAGGGATTACGGGGCGGTGAACTGGCGCCCCCAAGCGGTTAGTCTCGTAGGCAATACAGACTTCGACATCGGAGGCGAAATGAGGCTGATGAAGTGGGCCGCGATAGTTGCAGCGGTATTCGCACTGGGGACGGCAACGACGGCCGAGGCCGCACCGATCACGGTAGGGAGCCCCCTGGCGCAGGCTTTCGAATCGACTAAATTCGGGGAAGTCGCTACGGTCGCGATTACCGGCCTGCCCGAGCCAGGAGCCCATGCCGCATCTCCCGTCAGCGGAGTGGTGACCTCCTGGCACGTGCTTGGGGCGGTAGGGGGTCCGTTCAAACTTCGTGTGATTCGGCCGACCTCCGGAAGTTTCCTCGGGGCGGGATCCAGCGCACCTGTGACCCCCAGCACCACCTCGCTGCAGACCTTCCCGACCAACCTGCCGATTCAGGCGGGCGACCTGATCGGAATTGACAACACCAACAAAGAAGACGAACTCGGGCTCGTGGAAATCCCGGGGGCATCCTTCGCGGCATGGGTTCCGCCGCTGGGCGATGGCGTCACCGCCCCACCGAAAGAAACGAATCAAAAATTTGAGCTCGGCTTCAACGCCGTGGTTCAGCCCGCGCCAACCCTTACGGCAATCTCACCGACCTCGGGCTCGATCAAAGGCGGCACCGCGGTGACGATCTCCGGCACCGATTTCGCCAACGTATCCGGCGTCAGCTTCGGCCTCATTCCCGCCAAAGGCTTCACCGTGACCAACGAAGGGCAGCTCACCGCTGTCGCTCCTGCCTCCAAAAAGGCCCACGCCGTCGACGTCACCGTCACCACCATCGCCGGCACCACCCCCCTGACCGCTACTGACAAGTTCAAGTACAAGGCCTGCGTAGTGCCGAAGCTGAACGGCAAGAAGCTGAAAGCAGCGAAGAAGAAGCTGCGGAAGGCAAGTTGCAAGCTCGGCAAGGTCAAGCTCCGCGGCGACGCGACTGCGAAAACCGGCAAAGTCGTCAAGCAGAGCCCGAAGCCCCGCAAGCAACTCGCACCCGGATCGAAGGTGAACGTAACGTTGGGCTCAGCGCCTGGTTTGCATCGCCGGGGCGAGGGGATAGCGTCTGAGCATGGGCTGCTTAGTCGTCCTCCTCGCGCTCCTCTCGCCCCGGCTGGCGCTGTTCGTCATCTTTCTCTTCTCGAACCTGCTCAGCCGGGCGTTCGACAGCTGGCTCGTGCCCTTCCTCGGCTTCTTCCTGCTGCCGTGGACGACGCTCGCCTATGCAGTGATGTGGAGTAGCTCCAACCGCGTCTACGGGTTCGAGTGGTTCATCGTCATCCTTGCCTTCCTGCTCGACCTCGGCGCCTACGCTAGGAGCGGTCGCTTCCGCAGCCGCCGCAGCTGAGGCAATGGCCGGCTAGTCCTGGTCGGCCGGGTAGGCGATGCGGATGTGGCGCTTGGAGAGGACGACAAAGGGCAGGTGGGTGACCCGCGCGTCATCGAGCGTGACGATCTCGACGTTCGTCAGCGGCACGAACTCGAAGTCACCGCGGTTGAGCGAGTCCGAGAAGCGGCTCTGGTAGCCGGCGTGAGGGAGAGTCAGGTCTCCCGTGACGCGCTGCTTGTCGGTCTCGAACACAGCCCGCTCGACCCGCCGCCGCTGCGGCGCCTCCGCTTGCCCAACTCCCTGATTTTGCATTACGTCGCCCATGAAATTCCCCTCTCTGCATCCCTTTTCGGCTTCAAACG
>JBQCCT010000040.1:0-7337 GCA_051961955.1 Solirubrobacterales bacterium | reverse complement strand
CGAGGATGTCCCAGTTCGCCTCGAGGAAGCGGTCGGGAGTCCCGATGTCGATCCTGTAGCCCTCGAGTCGGATGCCGTAGAGGCCGTTGGCGACGAGCTTCGGGAAGACCTCGCGCTCGATCGAGACGGCGCGGCCAGCAGGCACCAGATCGAGCACCGAGCGCTCCAGCACGTAGGCGCCCGCGTTGATCTCGCCCGGAACCTCCTCGCCCGTCTTCTCGAGGAACTCCAGCACCGTCCCGTCTTCGTCGCAGCGCACCAGGCCATAGGCGGAGGAGTCCTCGACCGGGTGCAGGGCGATCGTCGCCTGGGCGCCGCACTCGGCGTGCGCGCGGACCAGCGCCGAGAGGTCGAGGTCGGCGAGCACGTCGCCGTTGAGGGCGAGGAAGCGGTCTCCGAGGCGGTCGCCGAGCGCCTCGGCGGCGAAGCGGATCGCGCCCGCGGTCCCCAGCGGCTCCGGCTCGACCGCGTAGGCGATCTTCACGCCCGCGTGGTCGTGATCGCCCAGCGCCTCCATCAGCACGTCGGGCAGGAAGCCGCAGGCGAGCACGACCTCGCTCACCCCGTGCCCGGCCAGCCACTCGATCGCGTAGGCGAGGAAGGGGCGATCGACCAGCGTCACTGCCGGCTTCGGCACGTCGCTGGTCAACGGCCGGAGCCTGGTCCCCTCGCCGCCGACTAGAACGATCGCTTGCATCCCATGCGCCCTGACTGGGTGGGGGCGGCTAGGACGCCGTTGCTGGTCGCGGGGAATTCACGGTGCGGCCGATGCCCTCGTAGTCAAAACCTGCTTTGACTAAGGCGTTCGGGTCGAGGAAGTTGCGGCCATCGACCATGACCGGCCGCGTCATCCGTTCGGCGGCGACAGCCCAGTCGAGCTCGGCGAACTCAGGCCACTCGGTGACGAGGACGGCGGCGTCGGCACCATCGAGCGCCTCCATCGCCGACGGCGCCATCTCGACCGACCCGAGCAGCTCCGAGGCCCGCCCGGCGGCGACCGGGTCGTAGGCGACGACCTCCGCCCCCTCCCCCTGCAGCCGTGCCGCCAGCACCAGGCTCGATGCCTCGCGCATGTCGTCGGTGTCGGGCTTGAAGGCCAACCCCAGCAGTGCCACCCGCTTGCCGATCAACGACCCCAAGTGCTTCTCCAGCTTGTTCACCACCCGCCGCTTCTGCAGCTCATTGACCTCGATCACCGAAGTCAGCAGCTGGAAGTGGTAGCCGGTATTCCCGGCAAGCATCTTGAGCGCACTAACGTCCTTGGGGAAACAGGAACCCCCATAGCCGATTCCCGCCCGTAGGAAGGCGGTGCCGATCCGCTCGTCGAGGCCCATGCCCTTCGCCACCTGGCCGACGTCGGCGCCGACCTCCTCGCAGACGTTGGCGATCTCGTTGATGAAGGAGATCTTGGTCGCGAGGAAGGCGTTGGAGGCGAGCTTGATCATCTCGGCGCTGGCGACGTCGGTGCGGAGGATCTCGCCGCCGAGCGGCTGGTAGAGCGCTGCGACCGCATCGGCGGCGGCCTCGTCACCAGGATCGGCGCCGATCACCACCCGGTCGGGGTTCATGAAGTCCTTGACCGCGGTCCCCTCCTTGAGGAACTCGGGGCAGGAGACGTAGGCGAGGTTCGGCATGTCGCGGCGGATCGACTCACCGGTGCCGGCGGGGACGGTGCTCTTCATCACCAGCACGTGGTTGCCGTCGCTGGCGAGCTCCTGCACAACCGCCCGCACCCGCGAGAGGTCGGCGTCGCCGGAGTAGGTCGGCGGCGTATCGACGCAGACGAAGAGTAGGCGCGCCTTCGCCAGCAGCTCGCCCATATCAGTCGTGAAGGTGAGCCGCTCGGCGTTGCGGTGGAGCAGGTCCTCCAGCCCCGGCTCGTGGATCGCGACCTCCCCGCGCGCGAGCGCCTCTACCTTCTCGGGGACGATGTCGCGGGCGATCACAGGGTGGCCGAGCTCGGCAAAGCAGGCCGCGGTGACGAGGCCGACCCATCCCACTCCGATGACGCCGACCGGCTCCCGCTGCTCACTCATGGCTGCCTCCTACCCTTCTTCGGTTTCTTCTTGGGCACGATCCCATCTGCCGAGCGCGCCATCCCAACCATCTGCTCGTTGCTCAGCGACCGTTCGAGATCGTTGCTGATCCAGTAGGTGTTGGCGCCGCGGTGCCAGGCGATCATTTTGATCGCGCCACTGTCGACGAAGATCTCGTATTCGCGCCCATGGATTTCCTCGGTGACGCTCGGGTTGTCGAGAATCGGCGGGTCTTCCCAGCCCCGGATCCCCTGCACCCCGAAGTAGTGGTAGCCGTCGGGCTCTTCCATCACCGCAACCATTTTGTAGGCGGTGTGACGTTCACCGCTGTCGTCTTTGAAGCGATAGACGCGCGGATCGACGACGTGTTCGTAGGGGTTGGTTTCAACGAAGTGCGCCCCCGAAGGCAACCGCGTCGGGAAGAAGATCGGGAAGCGGCCGCCGACGTGCCGCGCCGCCGCCGCGGCCTCCGCTTCGCCAGCTTCGCGCGCCGGGACCAACCCGTCGCTGCCAGGCTTGGCGACTTCGACCTTGGGCTTCGGCTTCTTGTGCTTCTTTGCGTGGTTGCCCTTGGTGCTCGACTTCTTGCCGCTCTTTTTCTTGGAGGAGGAGCCGGCGGAGCCGCCACCCGGTTCGCCATCGAACGATTCGCCGGTGAGGAATTCCTTCACCGCTTCGTGAATCCAGGTTTCGTTCGAATAGACATAGCTCGGCCCCAGTTCGGCCGGAAAGTGGACCTGTTTGATCGGTGCGTTGCGCGAGGCAATAAACAGTTTCAGCACTTCCAACATCGTCTCCTTGCTGTTGATGTCGGAAGTCGTGTACTTGGTGAAGATGTCAATCAGGCCACTCTGGTCGAAGACGAGGTCCTGGACCGAGATCCGCTGGCGGGCGTCGCTGAGGAAGGCCTGCTGACGGGCAGAGCGGACGATGTCGGTGTCGGTGTGCCGGTAGCGCACGTACTGCAGGGCTTTTACGCCGCAGAGCTTTTGATAACCCGGCTGGATGTTGATTTCCGAATACTGTTCCGAGGGCGGTAACCCGGCGTTGGAGTGGTAGTAGCGGCGGTCGACGTCGGTGTAGACGCAGCCGATCGCGTCGACGGCGCGGACGAAGCCGAGGAAGTCGACGTTGACGACGTGATTGATCCGCAGGCCGGTCAGTTCCTTGACCACCTGCAGCGTCAGCTTCGGCCCTCCGTAGGAATACGCTTCGTTGAACTTGCCGGTGCCGTAGCCGGGGATTTCGACCTTGAGGTCGCGCGGGATCGACATCACCGAGATCGTTTCGTCTTCGGGGTCAAGCCGGAGCAGGATCGTCGTGTCCGAGCGCCCGGGATCTTCTTCGAATTCTTCGCCCGCCCGTTTGTCGGAGCCGAGGATGAGGATGTTCTCCGGGGCGCCGGGTTCGACTTCGGCCAGGGCCCGGTGCAGTTTGTTGTTGAGGACGTTGTTGTGGGACAGAGCGTGGGCAATGCTGTCGAGATAAAGAAGGACGCTGGTCGCGGTCGCGGCAGCGGAGACGGCGATGATCAGGATCGAGGCCAGGGTGAAGCGCCACCAGAAGCGCTTCGGCTTCGGTGCCGACTCGGGATCGCCGCTCGGCGGTGGCTTCTTCGGAGCCCAGCCCGGTCCTTGGATATCAGTCATCGAGTCGGTCCGGGATCGCCCGCAGGAACGATTCGAGCGCCTGCCGGTAGGTCTGCAGGGAGGAGACGGAGACCCACTCGCCCGGACCGTGATGCCCGGCTCCCACCGGGCCGAACTCGACCGCCGGCACCCCGACCCGCAGGAAGGAGACCGCATCCGAGGCGCCGTCGCGCCCGACGCTCATCGGCTCGCCGCTGTGGTGCTCGGTCGCCGAGGCGCGCAGGCCCCGCACGAAGGCTGAGTCGCGGTCGACGGTGGCTGGCGGACGCGTCAGCAGCGCCCTCACCTCGATGCCCTGGAGCTCCCGCACTTGGGCGAGAATCTCTTGCGGGTCCTGATCGGGCAGGTAGCGGATGTCGACGTCGATTACGCAGCGGTCGGGAACCTTGTTGAGAGCGTCGCCGCCCACGATCCGTCCGAGGTTGATCGAGGGGCGGTCGAAGAGCTCGGAGCTGTGTTTCGCAAACGGTAGCGACTCGATACTGCGGAAAACATCAATCGCGTTGAGGACGGCGTTGTCGCCGAGCCACGGGGTGGCGCCGTGAGCGGCAGTGCCCCCTACATCCAGACGCAGGGCAAGCACGCCCTTGGCCTCGATTCCGATGTGGAGGTCGGTCGGCTCGCCGGTGATCGCGAAGTCGCCGGTGAACCCCGTGTCGACGAGGTGGTCGGAGCCGCGCTCGGCCTCCTCCTCGGACTCCTCGTCGCCGACGATCCCCAGCCGCACCCGCACCCGGTCCTGCTCTCGCATCGCCGCGGTGACGAGCAGCATCGCCGCGATCGCCCCCTTCATGTCGTAGGCGCCGCGCCCGTAGAGTCGGTCCCCCTCGACCCGCGGCTCGAACTGCCCCGCCAACCCCGGCACCACGTCGAGGTGCCCGTGCAGCACCACCGTCGGCGCCCCCTCCGGCCCCACCTCGGCCTTGACCACGGGAAGCCCCCGAACTTCGTCCCTCCGCGCCTCGATCCCCCGCGCCTCCAGCCACCCCTTGACGAACCCAGCCGCTTCGGCAATCACTTCCGGCTCACAAGTCTCATAAGAGATCAACCGCTGCGCCAGCACCACCAACTCGTCAGTCATGAGAGAGACACCCTCCCTTGAACTGACGAGACAGGAGGGTCCGGTCGTTCTCCGCATGAATTTGTCGCGCCCCTTCGGGGCTGGCTCCCGACGATGCTGCGCCCCTATGGGGCGCAAATAACCAGATTGCATATCGCGCGCTTCGCGCTGACATTCCCGCAGAGAACGACCGGACCCTAATCTCGCCACAAGACAAGCCGCGCACCCCGCCGATCCCGTGGTCCCTCCGAGTTCCGTGGTTCCTTATGCACGCTATGGGTGCGAAAGGAACCACGGAATGGGAACCTATCCCCTCCAGGCCATCGTGTGGTTCCTTATGCACCGTATAGGTGCGAAAGGAACCACAACTTCGGGAGCTGGCCGCTACGAGATTCGCCGCGGGTCGGGTAGGGATCCCGGCACTCTCCGGGTGAATGTCCGCGAAGCCGGCGATATGCAATCTGGTGTTTGCCCGCCATAGGCGGGCAGCATGTTCGGGAGCTGCCCCGATAGGGGCGCGACAAATTCGCCCGGAGAGTGCCGGGATCCCCCTCACGCCCCGGCGATCGAGAGGAATGCTTCGGCCCGGTCGCGGTCCTTGGCCGCCCGGGCGTGGTCGGCGCTGCCCTCCTCGCACTCCGAGAGCCGCTGTTCGGCGTCGGCCAGCTGCTCTTTGAGGGTGCCGGGTTCGAGGTTCTCCGGCGGGATCGCCTCCTCGAGCAGGAGCCGGGCGCGGTTGCCGTAGATCTGCAGCCAGCCGTGGGCCTGGGCGTAGCGGATGGTCTCCGACTCGGAGACCATGAGGCGGAGTTCGGTCGGCCGCAGCGCCGCCAACAGCGGTGCGTGGTTGGCGAGGATGCCGAGTTCGCCGGTCTCCGAGCGGGTCGAGACCTGGCGCGCTTCGCCGCTCCAGACCTCACCCTCCGGGGTCAGGACCTCGACATCGACCATGTGCTCCGCGGCCATCAGACCGTCTCCTTACGCCGCGGCGCCCGACTTGGCGTTCTCGAGGACCTGGTCGATCGAGCCCTGCATGTAGAAGGCGCCCTCGGAGAGGTCGTCGTGCTCGCCGTCGAGGATCTCGCGGAAACCCCTTACGGTCTCGGCGACCGGCACGTACTCGCCTTCGCGGCCGGTGAACTGCTCGGCGACGAAGAACGGTTGTGAGAGGAAGCGCTCGATCTTCCGCGCGCGCGCCACCGTCTGCTTGTCCTCGTCGGAGAGCTCGTCGATGCCGAGGATGGCGATGATGTCCTGGAGCTCGCGGTAGCGCTGCAGCACCTCCTGGACCTCGGTCGCCGTCCGGTAGTGCTCGTCGCCGACCACCTCGGGCTTGAGGATGGTCGAGGTCGAGTCGAGCGGGTCGACCGCCGGGTAGATCCCTTTCTCGGAGATCGACCGCGAGAGGGTCGTGGTTGCGTTGAGGTGGGCGAATACCGACGCCGGGGCCGGGTCGGTGAGGTCGTCGGCCGGCACGTACACAGCCTGGATCGAGGTGACCGAGCCGCGCGCGGTCGAGGTGATCCGCTCCTGCAGCCCGCCCATCTCGGTCTCCAGCGTCGGCTGGTAGCCGACCGCCGAAGGCATCCGGCCCAGCAGGGCCGAGACCTCGGAGCCCGCCTGGACGAAGCGGAAGATGTTGTCGATGAACAGGAGCACGTCCTGCCCGCCCTGCTCGCGGTAGTACTCGGCCATCGTCAGCCCGGAGAGGGCGACGCGCAGACGCGCGCCCGGGGGCTCGTTCATCTGGCCGAAGACGAGCATGGTCTTGTCGATCACGCCCGACGCTTTCATCTCGAGCCAGAGGTCGTTCCCCTCGCGCGAGCGCTCGCCGACGCCGCAGAAGGCCGACAGGCCGGAGTGCTCCTCGGCGATGTTGCGGATCAGCTCCTGGATCAGAACGGTCTTGCCGACGCCGGCGCCGCCGAACAGCCCGACCTTGCCGCCTTTCGCGTACGGCGCCAGCAGGTCGATGACCTTGATCCCGGTCTCCAGGATCTCCTGGGTCGGGGTCAGCTCGGAGGCTTCCGGGGCGGGACGGTGGATCGGCCAGCGCTCGGTCTCGCCGATCTCATCGCCCTCGTCGATCGGCTCGCCGAGCAGGTTGAAGATCCGGCCGAGGGTGACGTCGCCGACCGGCACCGAGATCGGGCCGCCGGTGTCCACCACCTTGTCGCCGCGCTGGATGCCGTCGGTGGCGTCCATCGCGACCGTGCGGACGCGGTCGTCGCCGAGGTGCTGCTGCACCTCGCAGACGAGCTGCGTCGGTTCGCCGTCGCCGTTGCCGCCGGTTTCGATCGTCACCGCCGAGTAGATCTCGGGGAGGTTGTCGGGGAAGACCGCGTCGACGACCACTCCGGTGACCTGCTCGACGCGCCCTACGTTGGTTCCGTTTCCGTTCTCAGCCATCGCTTCCTTTTCTGGTCTCCAAATCGAAGTTTTCCTGCCGCCTAGCCGAGCGCCTCGGCGCCGGCGACGACCTCCAAGATCTCCTGCGTGATCTCCGCCTGGCGGACCCGGTTCATCTCCAGGGTCAGCCGGCCGATCATGTCTTCCGCGTTCTCGGCGGCGTTGCGCATCGCGGTCATCCGC
>JBQCCT010000039.1:0-5458 GCA_051961955.1 Solirubrobacterales bacterium | reverse complement strand
TGCCGCCGCACTGCTCGCAGGCCGGTCCGAGGTCGAGGCCCTGCATCTTCGCCGGCCGCACCGGGGGCGTTTCGGTCATCGCCGCGGCCGCCGGGACCGGGGGGCTGGGCTTCGCCGCCGCGTCGCCGTTCCCGTTGCCTCCGTTCGAGTCGCCGTTGCCGCCGCTGGCGGGACCGGCCGTGTCGCCGGTAAGACCGATCGCCAGCTGCGAGGTCTCGGCGTCGCGCTTGGCCCGCACCTCGTCGGTGAGGATCCCGAGTTCCTCCAGCACTTCGGTGTCCTCGATGAAGCGGCTGCCGAGCCAGCGCATGATGTAGTCGGGCATCGATTTGGCGAAGGGGATCTCCGGGTTGCCGGTGATGCCCTCCGGCTCGAAGCGCATGTAGCTGAACTTGCGCACGAAGGTCTCCAGCGGCACCCCGTACTGGAGGCCGAGCGAGATCGCCGTCGCGAAGGCGTTGAGCAGCCCGCGCATCGTCGAGCCCTCCTTGCCGATGTCGGTGAGGAAGATCTCGCCGACCGTGCCGTCGTCGTATTTGCCGGCGGTGATGTAGCCCTCGTGGCCGGCGATCGAGAACTTGTGGGTGATCGATTCGCGCTCGCGCGGCATCTTTTTGCGGACCGGCTGGGGCATCTCCTGTTCGGCCTCGGCCTCCTTTTCGTCCTGCGCGTCGGTGCGCAGCGCCTGCGCCGTCTTCGAGCCGTCGCGGTAGATCGCCAGCGCCTTGAGGCCGCCCTTCCAGCCGCGGGTGTAGGCGTCGGCGATGTCCTCGACCGTGGCCGACTGCGGCAGGTTGACCGTCTTCGAGATCGCCCCGGAGATGAACGGCTGCGTCGCCGCCATCATGTCGATGTGGCCGGTGTGCGAGATCGCCCGCTGACCGACCGCGACGTCGAATACCGGCAGGTGCTCCTCTTTCAGGCCCGGCGCGCCGACGATCGTGTTGTTCTCGGCGATGTGGGCGTCGATCTGGTCGATCTCCGCCTCCGAGTAGCCGAGCGTCCGCAGCGCCAGCGGCACCGAGCGGTTGACGATCGTCATCTGCCCGCCGCCGACCAGCTCCTTGAACTTGACCAGCGAGAAGTCGGGCTCGATCCCGGTCGTGTCGCAGTCCATCAGGAAGCTGATCGTCCCGGTCGGCGCCAGCACCGTCGCCTGCGCGTTGCGGTAGCCGTGCTCCTCGCCGAGCTCGACCGCTTCGTCCCAGGCCCGCTGCGCGGCCTCGAGCAGCTCGCCCTTGATCCCGGTCGCGTCGACGTCGTAGGAGGCGTCGCGGTGCATCCGCATGACGCCGTTGTGGGGCTCGCGGTTGCGCTCGTACTCCTCGTAAGGGCCGGTGGCCCCGGCGGCGATCAGCGCCGACTGGCGGTAGGCGCGACCGGTCATCAGCGCCGTGATCGCGGCGGCGACGTTGCGGCCCGCGTCGGAGTCGTAGGGGAGCCCGTCGGACATCAGCAGCGCCCCGAGGTTGGCGTAGCCGAGGCCGAGCTGGCGGAACTTGTTGGCGTTCTCGGTGATCTCCTCGGTCGGGTAGCTGGAGAAGCCGACGACGATCTCCTGGGCGAGGAAGACGATGTCGACCGCGTGCTCGAACTCCGCCGTGTCGAAGCTGCCGTCCTCGCGGCGGAACTTCATCAGGTTGAGCGAGGCGAGGTTGCAGGCCGAGTCGTCGACGTGCATGTACTCGCTGCACGGGTTGGAGGCGTTGATCCGGCCCGACTCCGGGCAGGTGTGCCAGCGGTTGATGATCGTGTCGTACTGGACGCCAGGGTCGGCGCAGCGCCAGGCGGCGTCGGCGATCTGGTTCATCAGGTCGCGCGCGTCGACCGTTTTCACCGGCTCGCCGCTGGTGCGCGCGGTCAGGTGCCACTCCTCGCCCGCCTCGACCGCCTCCATGAACTCGTCGGTGACCCGGACCGAGTTGTTGGCGTTCTGGTACTGGATCGAGGTGAAGCCCTCGCCGTCGATCGACATGTCGAAGCCGGCGTCGCGCAGCGCCGCGGCCTTCTTCTCCTCGTCGGCCTTGCACCAGATGAAGTGCTCGATGTCCGGGTGGTCGACGTCGAGGACGACCATCTTCGCCGCCCGCCGCGTCTTGCCGCCGGACTTGATCGTCCCCGCCCAGGCGTCGGCCCCGCGCATGAAGGAGACCGGGCCGCTGGCGGTGCCGCCCTTGGAGAGCTGCTCGACCGAGCCGCGGATGTTGGAGAGGTTGATCCCGGAGCCGGAGCCGCCGCGGAAGATCTTGCCCTCCTTGGTGTTCCAGTCGAGGATCGACTCCATCGTGTCTTCGACGCTCAGGATGAAGCAGGCCGAGCACTGCGGCTTCTCCTCGAAGCCGACGTTGAACCAGACCGGCGAGTTGAAAGCCGCCTTCTGGTTGAGCAGGATCGCGGTCAGCTCCATCTCGAAGGCCTCGGCGTCCTCCTCGGAGGCGAAGTACCCGCCCTCGCGCCCCCAGTCGGAGATCGTGCCGGCGACGCGGCCGATCATCTGTTTCACCGAGCTCTCGCGCTCGGGGCTGCCGAGCTGGCCGCGGAAGTACTTCTGGGCGACGATGTTGGTCGCGTTCTGGGACCACGTCTTCGGGAACTCGACCCCGCGCTGCTCGAAGGCCGGGCTCTCCGGATTGCCGATCACCGCGTCGCGGATCTCCCACTCGATCTGGTCGAAAGGATGCACGCCGGGCGCCGAAAACCTGCGTTCGACCGAGAGGCCCTGCAGACCGTTTTTGGGACTGGCAACGGCGGTCTTAGACATCAAACTTCTCCTCTCGAGGCGGCTTTTAGCGGTAACTGAGCAGGATCGCCAATCGGTCGGTCGGAAAAAGTGTTGAAAGGCGCAATTAGGAGGTTCTGAAAGCCGCGGATCTCTCTCCCCATTGTGTCAAGTCCCCAAAGTCGGCAAACTCTCTACCTATGGAGGATCTGCGCAGGGGCGCGGAACGGATGGGCGAGCGGGCAACCGCCGCAAGAGAGGCGACGGCCGAGGCGATCGCGCTGGTCAAGCCGAAGCTGCGCGGCGTCTCCCACGAGTGGGCCTTCTTCTTCTCGCTCGGCCTCGGCGCAACGTTGATCATCCTCGCCAAGACGCCGAAGGCGACGCTTGCCGTCGCCATCTACGCGGTCAGCCTTTCCGCCTTGTTTGGCACCAGCGCCCTCTACCACCGGGTCAACTGGACCCGGCCGCAGGTGCGCCAGTGGATGCGCCGCCTCGATCACTCGATGATCTTCTTCCTCATCGCCGGCACCTACACCCCGTTTGCGCTGTTGGTCCTGCACGGCACTCTGGCGATGACGATCCTCGTCGTGGTCTGGATCGGCGCCGTCGCCGGGGCGATCGTCGAGATGATCTGGATCGACCATCCGAAATGGGCCTCGGCGCTGATCTACATCTCGCTCGGCTGGGTCGCCGCCGTCGCCTTCCCGGAGCTCTGGACCTCGATGGGCGTCGCCGGCACGCTCCTGGTCGCCGTCGGCGGCCTCCTCTACACCGCCGGGGCGGTGGTCTACGCGACCCAGCGCCCCAACCCCAACCCCGCGGTCTTCGGCTACCACGAGGTCTTCCACCTCTTCGTCATCGCCGCCGCCATCGCCCAGTACGCCGCGATCGCCTTCTTCGCTCTTCCCCACAGCTAGCGACGACACCCGTCAGGCCGCGATGGGCTCCTGCAGCTGCTCGACTGCAACGGCTAGCTCGGCGAGGATCTCCTCCAGCTGCTGGGACTGCTCGGGGGAGAGCTCTAGGTGGCCGTTTCTGT
The DNA here is from genome assembly GCA_051961955.1 of Solirubrobacterales bacterium. Lineage (GTDB taxonomy): Bacteria > Actinomycetota > Thermoleophilia > Solirubrobacterales > 70-9 > VAYN01. The sequence goes on along the minus strand of JBQCCT010000039.1, from coordinate 1,697 downwards.
ACAGATCAGCTACCCGGGCCACCGGCAGCTCGGCCTCGACCACGCGGCCGCCGAGGGCGCCGAGGACTTTGCGGGTCTCGGCCTGTGCCCAGACGGCGCCGAACATCCCGGTCGAGGCGCCGATCACCGCCGCCGGCTTGCCCGTCAACGCGCTTTGCCCGGCCGGGCGGGAGGCCCAGTCGAGAGCGTTCTTCAGCACGCCGGGGATCGAGTGGTTGTACTCCGGCGTCGCGACGAGGACGGCGTCGGCCTCGCGCATCGCCTCGCGCAGCTCCGCCACCGCCGCCGGCGTCTCCAGCTCTTCGAGGTCGGAGTCGTAGGGCGGGATCTCGCGCAGGTGCTCGAACTCGACCAGCTCCGCCGCTGCGGGGAGTCGCTCGGCGGCCGCCCGCAGCAGGGCGTGGTTGTAGGAGTCCCGACGCAGGCTGCCGCTGATGCCGAGGACTCGCATCGTTATGCCTCCTCGGCGACGAGCTCGAGCTCGACCGAGATCGTCACCGCGTAGTCGAGGACATCGCCACCGCTCGGCAGCTGCGCTTGCCAGTCGAGGCCAAAGTCGCGCCGGTCGACGGTTGCCTCGATCGAGAGCCCAACCCGCTCCTTGCCAGCGAGGTCGGCCCCGAGGGACGCGAAGCGGCCGCCAGCCTCGACCTTGCGGCTCTCGCCGTGGATCTCGAGCTCGCCGACGACCCGCAGCCTGCCATCCTCGCCGACGCTGACCTCGCTGGAGGCGAAGCGCAACTGCGGGAAGCGCTGGGTGTCGAAGAACTCGGGGGAGAGGAGGTGGCCCTTCAGCATCTCCTCGTCGATGTCGATGCTGGCGACCTCGACCGTGCCCTCCAAGCGCGGCTGCTCGCCGCCGCTGAGCCGGGCCTCGTAGCTCTCGAAGCCGCTGCGGAAAGTCGTAACTCCGTTGTGGGTGACGGCGAAGGCGATGGAGGAGTGGACGGGGTCCACGGTCCAGTTGCCTGCCGGAACGCGCTGCTGGTTGATCGTCTCGGTGCTCATGATCTAGTCCTTCCCGAAGTGATTGTCGCTCAAACGATTGACTTGGAAACAATCATAGCAGCAAAGCTTTGCTTGTCAACTATTGTCAGATCAACCATTGTGTGAAAAGATGTAGGGATGAGCGAGCAGACGACCGCGGTAGCGGAGAAGCACGCAGCGGAGGCCGATTTCGATCCGCACCGCGAGGCCTGGATCGCGATCGCCCGAACCCATGCCGCCGTCACGGGCCGCCTGCAGGAGGCGCTCACCGCCGCTGAGCTGCCGCCACTGCCATGGTTCGAGGTGCTGGCCACGCTCGACCGGGCCGACGAGCAGCGGATGAAGATGGGGGAGCTGGCCGAGGCCTTGGTGATCACGCGCGGCGGCCTGACCAAGCTGGTCGACCGCCTGATCAAGGCCGGCCTGCTGGAGCGGACCTTCTGCGAGACCGATCGCCGCGTCAGCTACGCGACGCTGCTCCCCGCCGGCCTTGAGCTGCTCGAAGAGATGCGCCCGGTGGTGCGCGGCGAGCTTGCGATTGCCTTCAGCGCCAACCTCACCGCCAAGCAGGCGGAAGAGCTGCGAACGACGCTGGAGCGGATCCGCGGCTCGGCCTGCGGCGTCGAGTAGGGGGGGGTGTTGGGGCGGGGTTGGGAGAAACACCCCCCCGGGGGGGTGGGCCAGACGCGGGCGCGCGCGCCGGGGCGGGG
>JBQCCT010000038.1:0-5501 GCA_051961955.1 Solirubrobacterales bacterium | reverse complement strand
AGGTCGTGCGGATCGACAAGGACGAGGTCCTCGTCGACATCGGCTACAAGTCGGAGGGAGTCATCCCCTCCAACGAGCTCTCGATCCGCAAGTCGGTCGACCCGAGCGAGGAGGTCGAGCTCGGCGAGGAGGTCGACGCCCTCGTCCTCACCAAGGAGGACCAGGAGGGGCGCCTCCTCCTCTCCAAGAAGCGCGCCCGCTTCGAGAAGGCATGGCGCCGCATCGAGGCCGCCGCGGAATCCGGGGAGCCCGTCGAGGGCACCGTGATCGAGGTCGTCAAGGGCGGCCTGATCCTCGACCTCGGGGTGCGCGGCTTCCTGCCCGCCTCGCTGGTCGACATCCGCCGCGTCCACAACCTCGACGAGTTCATGAGTGAAGAGCTCGAGTGCAAAGTGATCGAGCTCAACCGCAGCCGCAACAACGTGGTGCTGTCGCGCCGCGCGGTGCTGGAGGAGGAGCGCAAGGAGGTCCGCGAGCAGATCCTCGGCCGCCTCGAGCCAGGCCAGGTCGTCGAAGGCAAGATCTCCAACATCGTCGACTTCGGCGCCTTCGTGGACCTCGACGGGATCGACGGTCTGATCCACATTTCCGAGCTTTCCTGGAGCCACGTCAACCATCCATCCGAAGTCGTCGCGATTGGCGACGACGTGCGGATCAAAGTGCTCGACATCGACCGCGACCGGCAGCGGATCTCATTGGGTCTGAAGCAGACCCAGGAGGACCCGTGGCAGCGGGTGATCAACACCCATCGGCCCAACGACGTGCTCGAGGGCACCGTGACCAAGGTCGTCGCCTTTGGTGCCTTCGTCGAAATCCTGCCCGGTGTCGAGGGCCTCGTCCACATCTCCGAGCTCGCCGACCACCACGTCGAGAACCCGGGCGAAGTGGTCGAGCCGGGGTCGAAGCTGAACGTCAAGATTCTCGAGATCGACGAAGAGCGGCGGCGGTTGTCGCTCAGCATCAAGCGGGTCGAGGGCCAGAACATGGCAATGGCCGGGCTTGGCGAGCAGATTGCGCAGGCTGAAGGGGCTGAGGCCGAGGGATCAGAAGCTGAGGCCGAGGGACCAGAAGCTGAGGCCGAGGGACAGACCGCCGAGCCGGCGGGTCCTGTCTCCGATAGTGATTCTCCGGCAGAGCCGGAGAATTCACCATCGTCGCCACCCGCCGGAGAGGCGTCTGAGACTGTGGCCCCTGAGATCTCTGCAGAGACCCCCGCTGAAGAGGAAGGTGGGGAGCATCAGGAGGGGGAATCGGTGCAGGAACGGCCGGATTCGCCTGACTCCGTCGACGAGGCCGCCGGCGAAGACGACGCCCAGACGGACGAGTCCGAGCAGAACTGAGCGGCGCTTTGGCGCCGCTGACGATCGGCCTCACCGGTGGCATCGCGGCCGGTAAGTCGGAGGCGCTGAAGGCTTTCGAGCGTTTGGGGGCGGCGACCCTCTCCAGTGACGCGGTCGTCCACGAGTTGCTTGAGGCCGAACCCCTGCGCGGGCGCCTGGTCGAGCGCTGGGGGCCGGGAGTCATTTCTGCCGAAGGCGTCGACCGGGCGAAGATCGGCGAGGTGGTCTTCGCTAATCCGGAGGAGCTGACCTGGCTGGAGGGGCAGATCCACCCGCTAGTGCAGCAACGCACTGCCGAATGGCTGCTGTCCCTGCCGGCGGAGACGGAGGTGGCTGTGGTCGAGGTGCCGTTGCTGTTCGAGGCTGGCAGCGACAAGGTCTTCGACACCACCGTCGCCGTGGTCACCGCCGATGAGGTGCGCCGCGAGCGCGCCGCCGCCCGTGGTCACGCTCTGGTCGACGAGCGCGAGGCGCGCCAGCTGACCCAGCTGGAAAAGGCCAAGCGGGCCGAGCATGTGGTCTCCAACGATGGCTCGGTGGAGGATCTCGAGCGGGCGCTGTCCGCCCTGCTCGCGAAGCTGCGCGAATGAAGCGGAGGATGCGCCGTCGCCGTCGTCTGGCCGCCTTCGGTGGCGTGGCGGTGCTGGTCGGGCTGCTACTCGGGCTGCTGGTGTCGAGCGGCGTCTTCGACCAGACGTTGAAGGAGCTGACCCTGCCGCTGCACCACGAGGATGTGATCCGCCAGCAGGCAGCCGAAAAGGAAGTCGACGCGGCCCTAATCGCCGCCGTGATCTACTCCGAGTCGAAGTTCAGCGACCAGGAATCGAGCGCAGGGGCGCGCGGATTGATGCAAATCACGCCGGAAGCGGCCAAGTTCATCGAGAAGCAGAGCGGCGGCACCACCTTCAAGCTCGAAGACCTCTCGAACCCCGAAATCAACATTCGCTACGGGACCTTCCTCCTGCACGAATTGCTTGAACGCTACGACGGCGACGAGGCGGCGGCGCTCGCCGCCTATAACGCCGGTCCCGGCAACGCAGACAAGTGGGGCGGGGCGGACCTGAAGGTGGAGGACATCCCCTTCCCGGAAACGCGCGCCTACGTCGAAGAGGTGCTGCAAAAGCGCGATGAATACCGCCAGAAGTACGCGAAGGAGCTTGGCTATTAACGCTCCCGCCCCCCGACCGCGGGTCGCCGCCCTGGCATTGGCCGTCGGCGTCGTCCTCGCCGACTCCTCGATCGTCGTCCTCGCCCTGCCGGAGATCTACCGGGAGCTCGACACCAGCGTTGCCGGCGTCACCTGGGTGCTGGTCTCCTTCAACCTGGTGACGGCGCTGGCGGCGGTGCCGGCGGCGCTGCTGGCGCGGCGGGTCGGTCCGGGGCGGGCGGCCGCGGTTGGGCTCGCGATCTTCGCCGGGGCCGGGCTTGCCTGCGGGCTGGCCGACAGCCTCTCGACCCTGATCGTGGCCCGCTGCGTGCAGGCGCTCGGCGGCGCGGCGGCGGTGACGGCGGCGCTGGAGTTGCTGCCGGCGACGGTCGGCTCGGAGCGGCGGGCAGCCACGGTCTGGGCCGCGGCGGGGGCGACCGGGGCGGCGCTCGGGCCGGCGATCGGCGGCCTGCTCACCGAGCTCGTTTCCTGGCAGTCGATCTTCCTATTGCAGGTGCCGGCGGCGCTTGTGGCGGCGGTGCCGATCCTCTCGGTGGCGAGGCACGAGGCGGCGACGGGGGTTATCGAGCCGGAGCTGCGGCGGACTGGACGACCGCACGTGTGGGCGAACCTGGCGCTGGCGATGGTCTCGGCGGCGATCGCCGCGGCGCTGTTTCTGCTGGTGCTGCTGCTGATCGAAGGCTGGCGTTTGAGCCCGATCGAGGCAGCGGTAGTGGTATCGGTGATGCCGTTGGCGGCGCTGGCCGGCTCGCGGCTCTCGGAGCTGGTCGCCGACGCGCGCTCGCGCGCCGCCGCTGGGGCGATCCTCGTCTCCGGGGGCCTCGCCGGCCTTGCCTTCCTGCCGAAGGCGACGGTGGCGTTGACGGTGCCGCCGCAGATATTGGTGGGGGTGGGGCTCTCACTGGTGCTCTCGGCCCTGACCGAGACGGCGCTGGGTGGGCGCGCCCCGCAGGCGATCCACGGCGGCTGGACGATCTCCGCCCGCCACGCCGGGGTTGTGATCGGCCTGCTCGCCTTGACTCCGATCTTCACCTCCGATATTGCCCAGCAACGGCACGACGCGATCAACGCCGGCACCGCGGTGATCCTCGACTCGCCAGTCAACCCACTGCTGAAGATCGACCTGGCGGAAAAGGTGAGCGAGCGGCTGGAAGAAGAGCGGGGCAAGGTGCCGACGATAGGCCCGGCCTTCGAACCGCTGCCTTCCGATCCGGCGGAGCGCGCCGAAGTGGTGGAGTTGCGGGAAGAACTGCAGGACCAGCTCAACCGCGGCGCCACTCACGCCTTCAGCACTTCCTTCATCCTCGCCGCGCTTTTGGGTCTAATTGCCCTGTTCCCGATCGCTCTGGCACGAGAGATGGAACTGTGAGGGGGCGGGTGCTGGTGATCGGCGCGATCGTCGCCTCGCTGGTGCTGGTCGGCGCCTACCTGGCAGCGGGCGGCTCCTCCTATGCGCCGGAGAAGATCCAAAACCCCTGCAAGCCACGGCCCTGGAGCAACCCCCAGAGCCTTGGCGAAATCGCCAACCAGTTCACGATTTCCGCGCTCGACGGAGCAGCTTGCCAGCTGGGCGTTTCGCGCGAGACCCTCGCCCGGGCTCTGGCCTCACCTGAGGGTCGCAAACGCTTCGCCGAAAAGTACGGAATCACCGACGCCAAACTGGCAAAGGCGATCCGCGCCGGCCTAATCCGCGCCGTGGACGACGCCGAAGAAGCAGGCGCGCTCAGCCCGCTCCTCGCCGCCCCTTTGCGCGAGACGCTCCAGCGAATTCCGCTTCAGGAAGCAATCGAACTGATCCAGGACGCGAAATCGCTTCTCGGCAACGTCCAGAACTTCCTCGGGCCGGCGAGCGGCATCATCGAACGGCTCCTGCCTTAGCGGGACTAAGCATTGCGGTACAGGGGACCGGTACTCCTCCTCCGGAATTGACCTCCCCTCCGCTTCGCTGCGGGGAGAACTGAGAGCGGGCTTCGCCCGCAAGAGACAGATTGCATATTGCCGAACATTCCTGCGGAGGAGTACCGGTCCCCTCCACCACAGAGCTCCGGCAGACGCACAGCAGTTCCGTGGTTCCTTATGCACCGATAGCAGGCAAAAGGAACCACGGAACGGCTTTAAGCAGCCTTCGCAGCCTCGGCCGTCCCGGACTCCCTACCGAACGAGGCCCGCGATCAGCGCGGTTCGTCGATCTTGTAGTCCCGCGCGTTGGTGTCCCAGGTAATGCCGGCGCAGAGTGCTTCGGGGGTCGTGCCGAGGGCGGTGGCTAGCTTGACCATGGTGCCGAGGCGGGGTTCGCGACCGCCCCGCTCGAGCAGGGAGACCTCGGTGCGGTGCAGTTCGCAGCGCTCGGCGAGCTCTTCTTGGGAGATACCGGCGACCTCGCGGGCACGGCGCAAATTCACGGCGAATCGATCACGTTTATCCATTGTGTGATTTTTCTGTCATAGAAGACAGAAACTCTACAGACACAAACATTCAATTCAGTAGCGACTTGGCTGTTATTCCCGAGTTACCTGCCAAACCCAAAGCATCGCTAGCGGCTGTAGCGGCAGGCGCGCCCAAAGCGTCCAGCGGGGGAACTTACGCATATCGAGGCCGCGGATCTGCTCGGGATTGACCGCCATATGAATATTTGCGGGGAAAACGGCAACGAGCAGCGCCAGCAGCCACCACCTGCCGAAGCGGCGCGAAGCGGGGTGGAGGATCAGCGCCGCCCCCGCAAGCTCTGCGTAGCCGCTGATCGCGACGACCTCCTTCTTTTGCGCCTCGATCGCCGGCGGCACGATCGCTTCGAAAAAGCGCGGCCGCAGGAAGTGCATGGTGCCGGTGAAGGCGAAAAAGGCGGCCAAGGCTGTGCGCAAACGACCCATCGGGCGGAAGTCTCCCATCTCGCGGTTGCATTTGCACCGGGAAAGTGCGGCAGGGACCACCGAACCCCGTGGCGGGGGGCTGTGTTGATCTTCGATGCGGGGGTGGGGCTGGATACCGCCGAC
>JBQCCT010000037.1:0-7358 GCA_051961955.1 Solirubrobacterales bacterium | reverse complement strand
GCGTCTTGGTGATGAAGGTGAAGGAGCGATCCTCGTAGACGGTGATTTCAACCGGGATGATCGTCCCGCCTTCGCCCTGGGTCTGGGCGTTGAAGGCTTTGCAGAAGTCCATGATGTTGACGCCGTGCTGACCCAGCGCCGGACCGACCGGCGGCGCGGGGTTGGCGTTACCGGCCTGGATCTGCAGCTTGATGAGAGTTAGGACTTTCTTGGCCATGAGCGGATGGGGAGGGTAGCGGCTCGGCGCCTAAATCTTCTTCACCTGGTCGTAGCCGACCTCGACCGGGGTCTCGCGGCCGAAGATCGAGACCAGCACCTTGAGTTTGGCGGCGTCCTCGTTGATCTCGGCGATCTCACCGGAGAAGTCGGAGAGCGGGCCGGAGATGACTTTGACCGATTCGCCGATCGCGAACTGGGCCTGGGTGCGAGGTCGCTCGGCGGTCTCGCGGTGGAGCAGACGGTCGACCTCGGGTTTGGAGAGCGGCACCGGTTTGTTGCGTTCGGCGCCAACGAACCCCGTCACCCCTGGGGTGTTTTTGACCAGGTTCCATGCGTCATCGGTCATCTCCATGTTGACGAGGACGTAACCGGGCATCGTCCGTTTTTCAGTCTGGACTTTCTGCCCGTCCTTCATCTCGGAGACCTGCTCGGTAGGAACGACGACCTGCCGCACGTTGCGGTTCTGGCTCATCGTCTGAACCCGGTGCTCGAGGTTGTGCTTGACCTTGTTCTCGTGCCCGGAATAGGTATTGATCACGTACCAGCGATACAAATCTGAAGCCTTTGTTTAGGGATCCGTTTTAGAGGATCTGCTTGATCAACCAGTTGAAGGCCGCGTCGAGGGCGCCAAGATAGGCGGCCGCGACAGCGACGAAAAGAATGGTGACGGCCGTGGCCTGGATCAGCGTTTCGCGGTCGGGCCACTGGACTTTCTTCAGCTCGGCCCAGCAGGAAGCGAGGAAGCCGATGACGCCGCCGCGTTGGCGTTGGGCGGCCGCCTGTTTCTGCTTCTTGGCGAGCTGCTCGCTCTCGCGGCGCTTCTGCTCGCTGCGCTTGCGCTTTTCCGCTTCCTTGACGGCCTTGGCCTCGGCCCGGCGCTCTGCCCGGGAGGGCTTGGTCTGCTCCGGCAGCTCCAGCGCCGACTCCGGGGCGCCGACGGCCATCCCCATCTCCTCGGCCTCGATCAGCGCCTCGTCCCCGGACTTGGGGACCTGCGTGTCGTGCTGGGCGCGGGCGACGCTGTCGCGCCCGTCACCGGAGCGTTTCCGCTCTTCAGCTTCCCGAGCCCGGCGCTCGGCCTTGCGCTGTGCGCGGGTCTTGGCCATCTGCGGTTACCGGGTCTCCTTGTGAGGGGTGTGGTGGCCACACCAGCGGCAGAACTTCCGCATCTCGATCCGGTCCGGCGTGTTCCGCCGCGACTTGTTGGTCTGATAATTGCGCCGCTTGCACTCTTCGCAAGCCAGCGTCACTGCGATGCGGACATCTCCGCGAGCCATCTGTCTCCCTCGTTCCGTGCCTGAGGTAGTCGTTACAGAAGAAAAACCTCGGGCCCGAGGCACGAGGCAGGGCCAAGGATAGCGCCCTGCGAGAGCCAGGGACGGCTTCCCAAAACCGGCCAGACGCCTTATTCCGTGGTTTACTTATTTTTATGTACAGAAGTTTCCAAGGCAATCCTTCCGGGCATTGAAGAGCGGCCGTGCGCGAGGCGATCAACAAGAGCCGGCTGATCGACCGGGACAGCTTCGTCGAAGAGGTCGAAGAGCGGCTCCTTGACCCTCGCTACCGCGAGCAGCCAGGGGCACTGCTACTGCTCGATATCGACTCCTTCAGTCTCGTCAACGACTCGCTCGGGCACGAAGCCGGCGACCGCCTGCTGGAGGCGGTGGCGGTGATGCTGCGTGAGGAGGCCCGGGCTGAGGACCTGCCGGCGCGGATCTGCGCGGACGAATTCGCACTGCTGCTACAGAGATCGACGCCGGAGCAGGCGATGGCCGCAGCCGAGCGGCTGATCGTGCTGGTGCGCGAGCGGGGACAGCCAGCGGTGGGTGCGAGCGTCGGGATCGCAACCTTCGGCGGCACTGGCGAGGCGGTCAGCGCCGAAGGGCTGATGATCGCCGCCGACATCGCCCTCTGCGAAGCGAAGGCCGAAGGCGGTGGGCGGGCTGTCGATTCCACCAGCGGCCCGAACCGGAAACTGGCCTGGGGCGAGCGGATCCAGGAGGCGATCGCCCAGCAGCGGATCGTTGTCTACGCGCAACCGATCTTCGATCTGCGCAACCAGTGTGTGGCCCGCGAGGAGTTGCTGGTGCGAATGCTCGACGAGAACGGCGACGTGATCCCACCCTCTTCCTTCCTGCCGACGGCCGAGCGGCTCGGGCTGATCGTCGAGATCGACCGACTGGTGCTGGCGCAGGCGATCGAGCTGGCGGGGCGCTCGCGGCCAATCGCGGTCAACGTCTCCGGCGCCAGCCTCTGCGACCCCCGATTGATCGCCGACGTGAGGGCGGCGATCGCCGACGGGCTCAATCCAGCCTGGCTCGACTTCGAGATCACCGAGACGGCCGCGATCACCAACATGGCCGATGCCCGCGCCTTCGCCCAGACCGTCACCGGCCTGGGCTGTGGCCTCGGGCTCGACGACTTCGGCACCGGCTTCAGCTCCTTCAGCTACCTGAAAGAACTGCCGGTCCAGCACCTCAAGCTCGACATCGAGTTCATCCGCGAGCTGCCGAGCTCGCCGGGCGACCAGCGCCTCGTGCAGGCGATGGTCCAGTTCGCGAAAGCACTCGGTCAGGAGACCGTCGCCGAGGGGATCGAGGACGCCGAGACCCTGGCCCTGGTCCGGGCCTTCGAGGTCGACTACGCCCAGGGCTTCCACATCGGCGAACCCGCCTTGGTCGACAGCGCCCAGCTCGGCACCGTGGCTTGAAGTCGAATATCGGCAATTAGACTTTTCTCATGCCCAAGCACCTGAGCGGTGATGCCGACGAACTCGATCGCGCTCGCGCCGTACGCCGCGAGGCCGACCTTCAAGCCACGATGAGTGAGCGACTGGCCCGTGTGCACGCACTCTGCAAGCAGATGAGCGCGATCAAAGGCGCAGCCAAAGCGCATTGAGCGAGTTCGACCTCCGCTCCCTTCTCGAGGCTCTGAATGCCGAAGGCATCCGCTTCGTCGTGATCGGCGGGGTTGCTGTCGGCGCCCACGGATATGTCCGCGGAACCGAGGACCTCGATCTCGTCCCGGATCCCGACCCAGAGAATCTCAACCGCCTAACCGAGGCACTGACGAAGCTGGATTCGACCCTTCCCACGGTGGCAGAACGGCCCTTTGACGCTGCTCCCTCGCCCGCTTACGCGAGATGAAGCTCGCCCAGGATCGAGAGCAGGACCGCGCCGATCTCGCAAACCTGCCTGAGGAATAAAGCTCAGAGACCCAGGGTTTTGGCGATGATCGTGCGCTGGATCTCGGAGGTGCCGCCGTAGATCGTCGAGACCAGGGAGCTGCGGACGAGGCGCTCCATGTCGTACTCGGAGGAGTAGCCGTAGCCGCCCATCATCTGCATGCCCTCGAGGGTGGTGCGCTTGGCGACCTCGGTGACGAAGAGCTTCACCATCGAGGCCTGCTGGGGCAGCATCCGGTCGGGGTCCTCGTCGACCAGGGTGGCGACCCAGTGGGTCATCAGGCGGGCCGCCTGGAGATCGGTGGCGAGGTCGGCGATGCGGTGCTGAAGGGCCTGGAAAGAGCCGATCGGGCGGTCGAACTGGCGCCGCTCCTTGACGTAGAGGATGAGGTCGTCGAAGGCACGCTGGGCGATACCGAGCATCGTCGCGGCGAGGATCAGGCGCTCGACGTTGAGCCCGGCCATCAGCTGCGTCCAGCCCTGGTCGACCTCGCCGAGCACGTCCTCGTCGTCGGCGGGGCATTCGGTGAAGTAGAGGTGGTTGGTCTCGCGGCCGCCCATCGTCTCGATCGGAACGACCTCCATTCCCTCGCTATCGCTGGGCACCCAGATCATCGTCATCCCCGCGTGCTTGTCGGCGCTGCGAGTGGTGCGGCAGACGACCAGCACGTGGTCGGAGATGTGGGCGTTGGAGCAGAAGACCTTCTGGCCGTCGATGACGAAGCCGCCCTCGACCCGCTCGGCTTTGCAGGAGAGGGCGCCAACGTCGGAGCCGGCCTCAGGCTCGGTCATCGCGATCGCCTCGACAGAGCCGGAAGCGATTCCGCCGAGGATTTTCTGTTTCTGCTCCTCGGTGCCGAAGCGCTGGGTGGCGCCGGCGACGATCAACGTCGTCGCGTAGCCGCCGATCGGCGCGAGACCGCGCGTCGTCTCCTCCATGAAGAGGCAGGCGTCGAGCATCGAGCCGCCGGAGCCGCCGTACTGCTCGGGGATCGTCACCCCCAGCCATCCCAGCTCCGCCATCTGCTTGTAGATGTCGAAGTGGTGGTGCTCCCGATAGCCGTCGGTCAGCCGCTCACGCTGGTCCGGCGTCCCGCACTCGCGGTCGCAGAAGTCCCGGATCGCGTCGACGAAGTCGTTCTGCTCGTCGGTCAGGGCGAAGTCCACGCGCGCAGCCTACATAGCGCGGGACGATCTTGGCTGCCCAGCCAGGAGGTCGTTCGTGTGCGGGGGCCGGGGTCTGGTTCCCCCACAGACTCCGGCCCCCAACTCCTTTGCGGCGTCTTATCCCAACAATGCGGGGCCCCTGGCGCCGCGCATTGCCACCACCCTGTCGCCGCTGAAGACGAGCCTCTAGCTCCGAACCGCGGGACGCAAATGATTTGACGAAACGGTTTCTATCTCGCTGACCTCAGCGACGATCGCACCGACCGCCCCCGCCCCACCAAGCGCCGGGGCAAGCGCGAGGTAGGAAAGCACCGGCGTCGCGATCGGCAACTGCGCCCCGCGCCCAGTGGCGACGAAGTGGTGGACCACTCCCCACATCGCCCCCACCGATGCTTCTGCTGCGAACCCGGTCGGCCGTTGCGCCCGAGGAGCTCCTCCTCGCAGCTTCGCCGCCAGCTTGGCAATCATCTCGCTGCGCCACTGGATCGCCCCAGCACCCGGCGAGAAGACCTCGAGGAAGGCGAGGCTGGCAAAGGTGGGATCGCCCGCAAGGTGTTGGCAGAGCCGGGCAATCATGCGGTGAGTACCGCTCGCCCAGTCGCCGGCCGCGAGGTAGGAGGGTTCCGCTGTGGCCAGCGTACGGTCGCTGAGCGTCTCGAGCGTTGCCAGGAAGCAATCAGCCACCCCGTCGAAGTGGCTGTAGAAGCTGCGCCCGGAGACTCCTGCGGCGGCGCGTACCCGTGGCACCGTCAGCGTCGCGTAGCCCTCCTCGCTCGCCAACTTCGCCGTCGCCGCCAGAATCATCGCGCGCTCGTCGCCAAGCGGCTGCGCGACGGCGGTCGCGGGGAGCGGCGGTCCGGCGAAGTCGAGCCCGCGCAGGCGGACGACGGCGTCGTCACAGAAGGAGAGCGCCCACTCCCTCAGTTCGTCGCCGTCGAGCGTCAGCTGCCGAGGGTCGCCGGAGAGCAACCGCGCCCGCGCCACCCGGCCGCAGCCGGCGACGATGCCTTTCACCACCAGCGGCGGCAGCTGAAGGGACCCGCCAGCGGGGACAAAGTGCTTCGCCACCAGCGCCTCGAAGAGCCGGTGCGTATGCAGCATCCGTTCGATCGCAACAGCGCCGGCGGCGAAGGCCTCAACAAGGGCCAGCCGCGCCGCCTCGGGGCTGCTGGCGATTTGGCCAGCGAAGGCGAGAAACCCAAGCCGGCAGCGCTCGCGCCACTCCTCCTCGCCCTCGATGGCGGCGAGGATCCCGCGCACCGAGTTGCTGACGATGTCGTCGTAGGTGGCGAGGAAGCATTCCTCTTTGCTGGAGAAATGCTTGTAGAAGTCTCGCTTCGAGACGCGGGCGCGCTGAGCCAGCGCCGCCACGGTGACAGCGTTGTAGCCATGCTCGGCAACGAGCTCAATCATCGCCCTCTGCAACCGCTTGCACTGATGCGTGGCAACGTCCTCCGCCGAGCGTCCCGGCCCCGGTCTCAGCTTCGGGTAGCGGGAGCTCCGCGTTCGCGCACCTCGAGATGAATTAGATCTAGCGGACAATCAGTAAGTATGAATCACCAGTTGGGTACCCAAGTTTCTACGCCAGATAGGTGAAACCGGGCCGCTGAATCTGCCTTATGGCATAACACGGGGGGTCAGCGCCGCCCCGCTTGCCAGGCGGCCTCTCTAGGCCTCGAACGGCTGGAGCAGCTCGATGAACTTCTGGACCTGCACGACGAGGGGCCGAGATCCGCTCACGAAAGGGCTGGGCGCTGTGAAGTCCACTGGAGCTCGGCCTCGAGCTGGGCCCCCAGCGCGAGGAGGAGGGACTCGCTGTTGGCGGGGCCGAGCAGCTGGGCGCCGAGGGGAAGGCCCTCGGGAGTGAAGCCGGCAGGCACGTTCAGGCCCGGCCAGCCGAGGACGTTCCAGGGCCAGGCGTATGGACAAGCCGCGACGATTCTCCTGTCCGTCCCCCAATCGCCGAGGCCCTCGCAGGCGCCGACCGGCAGCGGCGGCGTCGCCGTCGTCGGGGCCAGGATCACATCAAAGCGGCGGAAGACGGCGCCTATCCTCCGAGCGGCGCGCCGCTCGGAGAGGCGGGCAAGGGGAAGCAGCGGCCGCAGAGCGCCGCCGAGGCGCACCGCGTGACCGGTCCGGGGATCGAGCTGGGAGCAGCCCGGCGCCCGCCGCACCCAATCACGGATCCCGGCCATCGAGCGCGGCATGAAGCTGACACCGGGGGCTAAGCCATACGGAAGCCCGATCAGCTCGAGCTCATGGCCAAGATTCTCAAGACTCGAAGCGACGCCGACGACGGCCTCCTCCACCACTGGATCAAGCACTGCGGGAGAGCCGCTGAAGGGAACGTTCAGAGCGAGGGCGATCCGGAGCGCACCTGGGTCGCGAGCTGCGGCGGCGGCAAACGACTCAGGCGGGGGTGGTGGACTGTGCAGGTCGCCGGCGACGTTCCCGGCGAGTGCGTCAAGCAGGAGGGCAGCGTCGCCCACCGTGCGGGCCAACGGCCCGTACGAGGTGAGGCCGTAGAACGCCTCCGGCGCCGGCCAGGTCGAGACCCGACCCCGCTGCGGCTTCAATCCGACCAGATGGGTCCAGGCCGCGGGGATGCGGATCGAGCCGGCGCCGTCGGAGCCCACCGCCGCGGGCAGCAGACCCGCCGCCACCGCCGCCGCCGACCCACCTGACGACCCTCCCGGCGTGTGGGCCGGGCTCCAGGGATTGCGGGTCGCGCCGAAGGCCGGCCCCTCGGTGAACGGCCACTGCCCGACCTCCGGCGTGTTGGTCTTGC
>JBQCCT010000036.1:0-2698 GCA_051961955.1 Solirubrobacterales bacterium | reverse complement strand
CCCCGGGCTCCCATACCGCGGGGGTTTGCTGGGTTTTACCCCCCCGCCCGCTCAACCCTGCCCCTGCAACCCAATTTGCAACAGTCGCAATTTGGGGTTGACAGAACTCCGCCAAGACGTAAACTACCGCCGCAATAAAGGTGAACCTCAGCTTGAGGCTCATCTGGTGAATACAGGGCGCCTCTGGGGAGGTAAGCGGCGCCACGACCCTTCAGTCAAGGAGAAGGATCTGTGGCTCTATCGACGCCTACGCAGGAATTGCCATTGCCGGTTGCGCAGGGCACCGCGCGTATCCCCAGCACTAACCCTCAAGTTGAGCTTGATGATCACTACCTAGTCGCTCTCGCCAAGGAGGGCCGGGCCGACGCCTACGACAGGATCGTGCGGCGCTACCGCGGCTTCGTCCGCCTTAAGGCCTCGTCCTACTTTCTCCTCGGGGGAGAGGCCGACGACCTGATTCAGGAGGGCCTCCTCGGCCTCTACAAGGCGATCCGCGATTACCGGACCGACCGCGAGTCGAGCTTCCGCAACTTCGCCGAGCTCTGCATCACCCGTCAGATCATCACCGCAGTGAAGACCGCGACCCGCAACAAGCACACGCCGCTCAACCAGTACGTCTCCTTCAGTCAGACTCCAGCTGCGGCCGGCGACTCGGAAACGACCTTGGACGAGATCCTGCCCGGGCCGAGCGTCCACGACCCGGTCAACCAGGTGATCGCGACCGAAGAGCTGGCGAGCCTCGTCTCCTGTCTCTCCGGGGTCTCGGGCGTCCTCTCGGACCTCGAGAGCCGAGTCCTCTCGCTCTACCTCGACGGTCACTCCTACGAGGTGATCGCCGAGCGACTGGAGTGCGACACGAAGACCGTTGACAATGCCCTGCAACGGGTGAAGCGCAAGGTGGGAACCCACTTGGCTTCCCGCGAGGTCCCGGCCTAAGCAGTCTGCGGCAGGTCAGCCAAGACATATTCCAAGAGTTCGCGCCCGTGGTCCGAGGCGACGGCGACGTCGTCGGCCTTGACTCGGACCCGGTGCAGCGACTGCATCCGCAGCACGTCCCCGTCGGTCCGCCGGTTGGGGAAGATCCCCGCGTAGGAGACGCCGAGTCGCTCGAGGTGGTCGGCGACCAGGGCAGTCGCCGGTTGCTCCAGCGGCAGGTCGACGTAGACCGCATCGAGGCAGGCGCGATGGAAGAGGTGATGGCGCTCGGCGCCGATCGCCTCCTCGAGGTCGGCGGCCGGCGTGTGGACGGTGATCAGCGCCAGGTTGTGGTCGGCGTCGATCTCGACGTGGAGCTCGCTCCGCGCCGCCAGCTCGGCCCCTGCGGGCGGCTCGGCCAGGGTGCCGCGCAGCTCGCACAGCGTGAGCGTCTGACCGACGATCTCGCGGTGCCGCTCCGGGGCGAAAACCGGCCGCTCGTGCCCGTCGTTCAGCTTGTTGTAGAGGAGTGCGGCCGACTGCCGCCCCCGTCGCCCCGCCGCGGCGTCATTCGAAACGGAGGCCGGAATCCAACCCAGCAGGAAGCCAGTCTCGTGTGCGCCGAGCTCGATGTTCGCCTTCTGGCTGTAGGGGTGGGCGGCGGTGGCCTCGCTGTACAGCCCGGCCAATCCACGCTTCCGCGCCCAGTCCATCAGGAAGCGCTTGGTGCGGGTGAAGAGGTGCTGCCCGCGGGCGGCAGGGAGCGTCACCGCCTGCCCCGAATGGCCGACCGCATCGTCCGCCCCAGCCAGACTCATCCCGAGGTGGCAAAGCAGGTCTCCTGCAGGGCTTTCTGCGATGCAGGAGACGTAGGTGCCTGCACGAATCCGGGCACCGACCTCCTCCGCGTCGTAGACCCACCGGACGTCGTATGATTCGCCGTATGCAGATTCAATTGCGCCCGACAGCACTGCACCCTCATCGGGCCCCAGGAATCTGAACTCGACGTCCATTTCGGACATCATCGCCACCACGCCCGCCTAGCTCAACCTGGGAGAGCACCTCATTTGTAATGAGGAGGTTGCCGGTTCGATTCCGGCGGCGGGCTTTTTCTTCACCGCAACTTTCTGTTTGCCTCCCGTTTACAGCGGCAGCGCCCGGCGCTAAAGGCCAGTTAAATCGAGAAGGAGGCACAGAAGATGCGGCAGCAGCAGGGAATGGATCAGGGATCAGGGAGGAGGACGCGCCGGTTGGCGATGGCCACGGCGGCGGTGGCAGTTGCCTGCGGGCTGCTTGCTGGTTCCGCGCAGGCGTCGGTGATCAGCATCGGCAGCGTCTTGCCGGAAGGCTTCACCTCGAAAGAATTCGGACGGGTTCAGACCCTCTTCAACACCGCTCTGCCGGAGCCGGGGGCGAACCTCGTCTCGCCGGTCAGCGGTGCGGTTATCCGCTGGCGCGTGCAGGGTGCCAAAGGTGGCCCCTTCTACCTGCGGGTGCTGCACCCCAACGGCAAAGGCGCCTATGAAGCTGCCGGGAAAAGCCAGGGCGCAACGCCCCTCGACCTCGGGCTGCAGACGTTCGAAACGAACCTGAAAATCCAAGCCGGTGACCTGGTTGGCGTCGATCCCACCAGGGCCGAAGACGAAATCGGCGTCAAGGCCGAATCCGGTGCCAGTTATGCCGCGATCTTCCCGACGCCCTTCGATGGCTCGGTGGTGGCGCCCAGCGCGAGCTTCCCGGGCGAAGAGATCGAGCTCAGCGCCGAAATCCAGCCGCAGCCGGA
>JBQCCT010000035.1:0-14617 GCA_051961955.1 Solirubrobacterales bacterium | reverse complement strand
CGCCCTCCTCGCCGCCGCCTTGCTGGTCCGGCTCGCCGACTACGGCAAGATCCCGGCGCCGATCGTGCTCGTCCTCGGTGGCCTCGCGATCGCCGTCGTGCCGGGGCTGCCGAGTGTCGAACTCGACCCCGACACGGTCTTCCTCGTCTTCCTGCCGCCGCTCGTCTACGCCGCTGGCTGGCGCACCGCGCCGGGGGAGTTGCGGGCGGTGATGCGGCCGTTGGCGCTGCTCTCGGTCGGTCTCGTCTTCGCCGCCGCCGCCCTGGTTGCCCTCGTCGCCCACGAATTGGTGCCGGGCCTCGACTGGGCGGAGGCGGCGATCCTCGGCGCCGTCCTCGCCCCCACCGACGCCGTCGCCGCCACCTCGATCTTCCGTCGCCTCGGCGCCCCCGAGCGGGTGCGACTCCTGGTCGAAGGCGAGTCAATGATCAACGACGGCACCGCCCTCGTCCTCTATCGGATCGCGGTCGGGGTGGCAACCGGCGGCGCCTTCAGCTTCGGCGGTGCGGCGCTGGAATTCGTCGACGTCTCCCTCGGCGGCATCGCCGTCGGGTTCGCGGTCGGCGTCCTCTCCGACCTCGTCGTCCGCCGCCAGACCGACTCCGGGCTCTCGATCGTCCTCTCCGTCCTGACCGCCTATGGCGCCTACATCGGTGCCGAGGAGCTGCACGTCTCCGGCATCCTCGCCGCCGTCGTCGCCGGTGTCTACGCGGGCTACCGCTCTCCCCGCTCGCTCGACGCCGACATTCGCCTCAACGCGGTCGCCTTCTGGGGCGTCCTCGTCTTCGCGCTCGAGATCACCCTCTTCGTCCTCCTCGGCCTGCAACTGCCCGACATCGTCGACACGCTCAACCAGACCAGTTCGGGAGTGAGCGATCTGTTGGGGCCGGCAGCCGCGATCGCCGCCGCCTCGATCGGCGTCCGCCTCGCTTTCGTCTTCGCGATGGGCTCCGACGCGGGCGAAACCGCCGGCCAACGCTTCGCCGTGGGCTGGAGCGGGATGCGCGGCGCCGTTTCCCTTGCCGCGGCCCTCGCGGTGCCGCTCAGCGTCAACGGGCGGCCACAGATCATCTTCCTCACCTTCGTCCTGATCCTCGTCACCCTGGTCGGCCAGGGGCTCTCGCTGCCCTTCATCGTCCGGGCGCTGAAACTGGAGGAGCCGCGGCGCTGGTCCGACGAAGAGGCGGTAGCGCGGATGGAGGCGGCGCAGTCGGCGCTCGACCGCCTCGACGAGATGGAGGACGACGAGCGCGCCAGCGAGAGCCAGCTGAAGCGGCTACGCGACCTCTACCGAGCCCGCTTCCGCATGTGCCAGGCAGTACTCGCCGGCGAGGACCCCGAGGCCGCCGCCCGCGAACAGCGGATCGTCGACTACGGCGAGCTGCGGCGCGAGCTGATTGGAGTCGAGCGAGAGGAGCTGCTCAGCCTGCGCGGCGCCGGTCGCCTGCGCAATCAGACCATGCGCCAAATTGAGCGCGACCTCGACCTCGAGGAGGCCCGGATCCGGTCGTAGGACCGAGGGACGAAGCTCACCCGGTACGGGGGACCGGTACACCTCCTCCGGAATTGACCTCCCCTCCGCTTCGCTGCGGGGAGAACCTGGAGCGCGGCTTCGCCGCGCAAGAGACAGATTGCATATCGCCGAACATTCCTGCGGAGGAGTACCGGTCCCCTTCACCACAGAGCTCCGGCAGACGCACAGCAGTTCCGTGGTTCCTTATGCACGATATGGGTGCATAAGGAACCACGGGATGGTCTGACCCTGGGCCGTCTTGGAATGCGTGTGGCTTGGAGTCCGGGTGATCCTCTGAACGTTTTGCGCCTCTGGCCCGACGCCCATCTCGGCCAGCTGGCGGCGATCCAGCCAGGTAGGCGAGTGAAGAGGATCACCCGGACTCCTTACCGGATGCGCTTTGCCTTGCTAGGCGAAAAACTCGCGGGCGCGGGTGGCGACCAAGTCGGGCATCTCGTCGGCAATGAAGTGGCCGCAGCCGTCGACCTTCTCGACCTGCATGTCGTCGGCGTGGTGCTCGTAGCCCTTCAGGGTCTCGTGACGGAGGGCGGCGTCGCCGGTGCCGAAGAGGAGCCTGGTGGGAACCTTGAGGTGGGCTTTGGCGTAGCGGCCCTTGGTGATCGTCGGCAACTCGCGCAGGTTGAAGACGCGGTACATCTGCACCGCCGCCCGGGCGCGCTCCGGCTCTTCGAAGGTGTCGGAGAAGGCGTGCAGGGTCGCCTGGTCCCAAACCTCGCGCTTGACCGAGCCCCCGGCCAGCACTTTGGGGATGAAGCGGCCGCTGCGGTGCAGGCGGTAGCCGACGCCAGGGGCGAGGATCAGCCACTGGTACCAGAAGCGCCAGAGGTGGGGTGCCATGGCCCTGATGCTGGTCCAGGGCGGCAGGATGTTGAGCGCCAGGTAGCGCTCAAAGCGCTCCGGCTCGCGCAGACAGAGCAGGAAGCCGACCCAGGCGCCCCAGTCGTGGCCGACCAGCTTCACCTGCTCCAGTCCCAACTCGTCGAGGACGGCAAGCACGTCGTCGGCCAGGTTCTCCTTCTCATAACCGTCGGGCGGCGCCTCCGACCAGCCAAAGCCGCGCAGGTCCAACGCCAGCACCCGGTGGCGGTCTGCCAGCGCTGGCATCAGATGACGCCACTCGTACCAATGCTGCGGCCAGCCATGCAAGCAGAGGACGACATCGTCGCCGCCACCCGCTTCGGCGTAGTGGAAGTCGACACCGCGAGCCCGCACCTGGTGGTGGGTCACGCCCTCGACGTGCGGCGGCTTGCTCACGGGTGAGAGGCTATGCGACTGCCACCGGCAGCGCGATCAGTGCAGCGCGGCCGCCGCTGCCTGACGGAAGTCGTTGAGGATCTCCTCCATCGCCCCGGCCTCGCAGGGGACCATTTCCGGCCACGGCTTGTCCGGGTGCTCCTGCAGAGTCTTCAGGCCGTTGCCGCTGATCACCGCGACGACGACGTCGTCGGGGCCGACCTTCCCTTCCTGCGCGAGCCGCGCGGTGCAGGCGATCGTGGTGCCGCCGGCCGGCTCAGTGAGGATGCCCTCGGTCGCGCCGAGGAGGTCGATCGCGTTCCAGATCTCATCGTCGGAGGCGATCGCCGCCGAGCCGTCGCGGGAGCGGACCGCGTCGACGACCAGGTTGCCGTCGCCGGGGGCACCGATCGCCAGCGAGTGCGCGGCGGTCTCCGGCGTCTGGGTGACGATCTCGCCGCCGCCGGTGATCGCGGTCGCGATCGGCGAGCAGCCACTCGCCTGGGCGATGTTGATCTTCGAGGCGGCGGTCTCGGCGAGACCGACCTTCTCCAGCTCGACCAGGCCCTTGTGGACGCGCGAGGACAGGGTGCCGCCGGCGGCGGGGATCACGAAGTGGTCCGGCGCCTTCCAGCCCAGCTCCTCGACGACCTCGAAGGCCATCGTCTTCGCTCCCTCGGCGTAGAACGGCCGCAGGGTGATGTTGGCGAACTCCATCCCGGTCGCCAGCGCCAGCTCGCGGCAGGCGCGGTTGGCCTGGTCGTAGTTGGCGTTGAGCTGGATCACCTGGGCACCCATCGCCCGGCAGGCCTTCGCCTTGCCCTTCTCCATGTTGCCCGGGTAGAAGATGTAGGGCCGGGCACCGGCCTGGGCCGCCAGCGAGGCGACCGCGGTGCCGACGTTGCCGGTCGAGACGCAGCCGACCTCGTCCTTGCCCAGCTCCAGCAGGCGGGCGATCGCCATCCCGACGACGCGGTCCTTGTAGGAGAGCGACGGGCGGTTGGTCGAGTCGTCCTTGAGGTAGAGGTTGCTGAGGCCGAGCTCGGCGCCGAGCCGCTCGGCGTGGATCAGCGGCGTTTTACCGGCGAACTGCGCCACCCGCTGCTGGGCGCGGCGGTTGAGGATCGGCAGCAGCTCCTCGAAGCGCCAAACGTTCCCGGCGCGCTCGTCGAGGGGATGCTCGGAGATCCTCTTTTTGGCAAGCTCGTAGTCGTAGTCGACGTCGAGCCCTTCGCCGCAGGCCG
The DNA here is from genome assembly GCA_051961955.1 of Solirubrobacterales bacterium. Lineage (GTDB taxonomy): Bacteria > Actinomycetota > Thermoleophilia > Solirubrobacterales > 70-9 > VAYN01. Next base: position 10,606 of record JBQCCT010000035.1, on the reverse strand, counting down.
GGCACTTGAAGGCGCGATCGAGTAGTGGCGTCCGGTAGCCGCACTCGCGGCAGACAAGTTCGGTGGCACAGGAGCGGGTCCGGAGCCCGTAGGGCTCGGTGAGATGCGGATCTACCGCGTCACTCATGACTCCTCCTTTGCCGCCGACTCCTCGGCGCTAGTCCTATACATCGCAGGGGTATAACACATGCTCGACAGCTGCTCAATGCTTCCTGTGTAAACAGACGCGTTCTTATTTGCGCGCCCCGACAGGGAAGGTAGCGGAACTGAGAGGTGGCGCAAAGTTAGAAGGAAGAACTTGTCTGTAGAGTTTCTGTCATCAAATCCAGAAGATCGCCTCAGATGACTCCCCAGGAGCGGTTCGCCGTCAACCTCCGCCGCGCCCGCGCCAAAGCCGGCATCAGCCAGGAAGAGCTCGGCTACATGTGCGATCTGCATCGCACTGAGGTCTCACTCCTGGAGCGCGCCGGCCGCGAGCCGCGCCTGGCCACGATCGTCAAGCTCTGCGGAGCGCTCGGCACGAAGCCGAACGAGCTCTGCGCGGGCATCTCCTGGTTGCCAAAGGCGCGCCGCTTCGAGGTGAAGCGGGCGCCTAAGGCCTAGAGCGATCAGAAGGGACGATGAAGGGAGGCGGGGCTGACGTCGGCCGTGCCAGACGTGACCAGGATCCGTCATGACGATGTAGATCCTGGCTCAGGATTGGTCCTCCTTTGCCACCCCAAGGCGGTTTCCCATATCCGAGAGCCCCGCCTCCTTCACCGGTTGATCGCCCGGCAAGGCCATTCATAACACACCGCCGTGTATCAATCAACCCTTTTTGCTTAATAGTCACAGGTTTGTCCGGACTGTCCAAGCGCGGGCGCGTTCGGTAAGGAGTCCGATCGTTCTCCGCGTGAATTTGTCGCGGCCCTATCGGGCCAGCTCCCTGAGATAGAGCCCGCCTATGGCGGGCAATAACCGGATTGCATGTCGCCGCTTCGCGAACATTCCCGCGGAGTACGACCGGACGCCTCTCCACACGCACCAGCGGGACGGCTCAGAGCTGAGCGTCTGTCGGAGCGCTATTGAGACGCTGGCGTCGGCTCGGGGGTGACGGGATGTCGGCCGTCTCGGGCCAGGTCTTCAGGGACTCGAGGCTATCCTCCACCCCGGCCGCCACCAACAGCTCCTCGGCCACGTGCGGTGCGAAGGGGACGAGCGTGCGGGCGAGGAGGACGAGGGCGGCGATCTGGGCCTCGGCGTCGGCGCGGTCGAGCGCTCCGCGGCGCTTGATCACCCGCTTCTCGAAGTCCTGGATACGCTCGAAGAGGCGGGTGATGTTGCGGATCGACTTGTGCATCTGCAGGTCCTGGGTGTCCTCGGTGATCCGCGCCAGGCCGTTCTCGCACCATTTGCGCAGCCGGTCGCGCATATGCTCGGTGTCGGCCGCCGCCTCCGGGTCGTGCTCAAGCCCCTCCAGCGCCGCCAGGCGCTCGTGCGAGTAGTTCCAGAGGTTGCGGAGGAAGCGTCCGGCGAAGCGGACCGCGCCGTCGCTCCAGTTCAGCGTCTTCGCCGGCCCGGCCGCGTAGAGGACCGCCAGGCGCACCGTGTCGGCGCCGTGCTCGGCGACCAGCTCATCGGGGTTGACGACGTTGCCGAGATGCTTGCTCATCTTGCGACCGTCGGCGATCACCATCTCGTGGAAGAGGCAGCCGGCGAACGGCTCCCCCTCCGCCATGAAGGCGAATGGGCCGATGTCGCGCAGGGCCTTGGTCACGACTCTCTGGTCGAAGACGAAGCCGCCGCTGTCGTTGCCGGCAACCAGCCGCTCTGACGGCAGCCACTTCTGCAGGTCGGGGTGGGTGAACATCTGCTCGTCGCGCGCCTCGGGCGGGACCGCCGCCGGAACCCAGAGGAAGAGGGCGTCGAAGTGGCAATCGAGGGTGTCGGTCTCGCGCTTGGCGGCACCGCCGCACTTGGGGCACTCGACATCGACGAAGTCGGGGCGCTCGGCCAGCGGGTTCCCCTCACCGGTCGGTTTGATGTCCCGCGGCAAGACCACTGGCAGGTCCGCCTCGGGGACCGGCACCGGACCGCACTCGTCGCAGAGGATGACCGGAATCGGCGTTCCCCAGGAACGCTGGCGGGAGATCGAGAAGTCGTTGGCGCGGTAGCGCTTGGTCTCGCGAGCGCCCCCCACCGGCGCCGGTGCGGCCTCCTCCTCCTCGACCGCCGCCGTGGGGACCCGCTCGAGCCGCTCGGCGATGTCGCGGTCGGCCTCGTCAACGGCGGGGATTCCCAGCGCGGCGGTCGGGCCGAAGCGGGCGTCGACCAGCGGCGAGACGATCACCGGCAGCTCGGTCCCCTCGGGGCCGGTGATCGCCCCGCCGGTGTCAAGAACCGGCACCGAGCGGGCGTCGCGGGCGCTTCGCTCCCAGCCGCCGGAGCGCATCCGCTCCAGCTCCTCGCGCACTCCCTCGGCCGTCACCCAAGCCTCCGCCTCTGGGTGGCGCGGCGAGAGCAAGACGAAGCTGGCGAGACCTGCGTGCTTGCGATGGGGCGTGAAAACGGTCAGCGAGCGCCCGTCGCTCCCGGCGAGATCGAGCTCCACCCCCTCGCTGCGGCCGAGGATGTAGTGCTGGGTCGCCAGCGAGAGGTCGTCCCACTTCCCGCCTGACTTCAACCCCTCCATGTTGCGGTCGTTCTCCTCCAGGTAGGGAGTGATACGGAGGAACCAGGTCGGGCGCCGGATCAGCCGCACCTCGTTGTGGCAGCGCCAGCAGCGGCCGTCCTCGACCTGGATCGAGGCGAGCGTGGTCTGGCAGGTGTCGCACCAGTCGACGGTGGCGTCGGCCCGGTAGATCAGGTCGTGCTCGAGCAGGGTGATGAAGAGCCACTGCGACCAGCGGTACTGGCCCTCGTCGGAGCTGTAGAAGACGCGGTCGTAGTCGAAGGAGTAGCCGAGCCGCTGCATCTGGCCGAGCATCCGCTCGCCGCACCGGGCGACCCAGTCGGCCGGCGGGATCTGGCGCTCGATCGCTGCCAGCTCGGCCGGCAGGCCGAAGGCATCGAAGCCGAAACCGAAGAGGACGGCGTCGCCGCGGCCACGGCGAAAGCGGGCGTAGGCGTCGCCGAGCGAGTAGTCGCGGACGTGGCCCATGTGCAGGTTGCCGGAGGTGAACGGGCTCGAGGGCTTGACGTAGACGTGCTCCTGCCCCTCGCCGGGCTTGGGCGCCTCGAAGTCGCCCCGCTTCTCCCAGATCTCCTGCCGCGCAGCCTCGATCGCCTGCGGGTCGTAGTTTCGCCTGCCGTCAGCCATCCTCACTCAAGGCTAACTAAGCGAAGGTCCAGAGCTTGTTTCCTAGGAAGTTGAAGGGCATCGCCACGGCAACGGCGATCGCCTGGGCGGACAGGTCGCCGACGACGTGGTTGGCGACGAGCAGCTCCAGCACCGCGAGGTTGAGGCCGAGGCTGGCGAGGCTGACGGCGAAGAAACGTGCGGCCTGGAAGTGCGCCGGCCCCTCCCCCGGGCCGAAGGTCCAGTAGCGGTTCCAGAGGAAGTTATTGGTCACGGCGACGCAGAAGGCGCCGATCGCGGCGATCGTGTGGTGGACGTTGAGGCCGACGAGCGCGGCGAAGACGGCGAGGTTGATCAGGTAGCCGGAGCCGCCGACGATGCCGAACTTGAGCAGCTGGATCCAGCTCGCGGGCCGCCGCGCGGCGGCGCCGATCCGATAGGCGAGCTCCGTGGCCGGGCTCATGACGACCCCCCCGCCGCGCCGGAGGTGGTCCGGACGTGCTTGCTGATCTCCCAGCCGTAGGGGCCGTTGAGGACGACCGCGTTGGCGCCGAAGCCGGTCGGAAGCGTCTTTAGCTGGGGGAAGCGCAGCTCCATCGGTTTCTTCGAGACGTAGCGGGTGAGGGAGAGGCGGTCGAGCCGCAGCCGCTGCACCTCGCGGAAGGAAGGGGGCAGGTTAACGGGCCTGGCGGCCAGATGGGGCTTGCTGACGACGTCGACTTCGGCCACCCGTTCACTGCCGCCGTACATCCGCGGCGCCTGGCCGCCGAGGTACCAGCGCACCGGGTCGGCCGCAAGCTTCCAGCTGACCACCGCCCGCGGCACCCTGGCCGGGCCGATCGCCTGTGAGAGGGCGCGAAAGTCGGGGCGCTGCAGGTTCGGGGTCTGCGTCACGTAGAAGTCGAAAGCCAGCCAGTAGGCGCAGAGGGCGACGGCGATCGCGACGCCCAGGCCCCGCAAAGAGACGAGCGAGCAGCCGATCGCGACCGCCGCCGCCAGCGGCAGCAGCGCCGGCAGCAGGTTGCGCCCGATCACGTAGTCCTTGCCGAGGAAGGCGGCGAGGGTGGCGAGGAGGGCGAAGCCCAACGCCAAGGTCAGGCCGATGGCGGCGCCGCGGCGCTCGCGGCGCTCGGCGTGGAAGGCGACCAGCAGCAGCGCCGTCAGCGTCAGCGCGGCCGGGACCAGGGTGAAGGCGTAGCGCGGTGGCTCGGCGATCACCGCCCCCGTCTCACCGACCAGGAAGCCGGCCCCCGCTTCCAGGTAGCGGGTGCCGAGGGGACTGTTTTCGATCCAGCCGATATGGGTGGCGTTCGCCTGCGCGAGGACCAGCGGCAGCAGGGCGCCGCCGGCGAAGCCGACCACGGCCAGGGGCGGCAGGAGGGCGCGCAGGCGGCCCCGCCGCGCCAGCAGCAGCCAGGCCGCCTCGATCGCCACCAGGAAGAAGGCGAAGTAATGGCTGCCGAGGGCGAGGGCCGAGGTCAGCCCCCAGAGCCAGAAGTCGCGCCCTTCGGCTCGATCCAGCGCCCGCAGGAAGAAGTAGAGCGAGAGTGCGCAAAAGAAGATCAGCAGCGCGTAGGAGCGGGCCTCCTGGGAGTACCAGATCAGCATCGGGTTGAAAGCGACGAAAGCTGCGAGGACGAGGCCGGTGCGTCGGCTCGAGAGCTCGCGGCCGATCAGGTAGGCGACCGGGACCACCGCCACCCCGAGCAGCGCCGAGAGCGAGCGCAGACCGACTTCGCCGAGGCCGAACGCCTTCGCCCAGCCCCAGGCAAGCAGATAGTAGAGCGGTGGGTTCGACTCGCTGACCCGGACCTCATGGAAGAGGTGAGAGAGGCTCCCGGGCAGCACCCGCATCGCCGTGATCACCTCGTCGTGGTGGTAGCTCTGGACGCCGAGGCCGGCGAAGCGCAGCACCGCCGCGGCGCCGATCAGGCCTGCGAGCGCGACGGGCAGGACGTAGCTGCGGGGCCGGGCCTCGCTCGTTGCCGCCGGTGAAAATCGGGGTGGCGCGACGGTGGGCGCAAAGGTGTCCACTGCTCTGGAGATTGGATTTCCTCGCTCAGTCGTCCCTGAACGACCGCTAAAGGATTTATAAAAGTCCCTGCTACCCGTCAGGGAGAGCAGGAACCTCGCGGCAACGGCCGGCGTGGCCCGAACGAGGGCGGCGCCGTGGCGGCGCCGGCGCCCCAGCGGCGATTCGCGCGGCGGCCAAGCTCGAAGCTGAGATCGGCGCCGCGGGCGAGGGCGCAGTAGCTGGTCCAGGGCCGTGAGTGGAGATGGCCGCCCTGGCGCAGGGACTGGACGTAGATGCCGCGGCCGGAGGTGGCGATCACCGCGCGGCGGCGGTGCGGGAGGCGGATCTCGGCACGGCGGAAAAGCGGGCTGCCGATCGCCAAAGTGCCGCTTCCGGGAGTCACCGGGTAGAGGCCGAGGGCGCCGAAGACGTACCAGGCCGAGAGGGTGCCGAGGTCGTCGTTGCCGGGGTAGCCGTCCGGCGTCGGGCGGTAGAGCGTCAGCCCGCGCCGCACCGCTTCCTGGGTCCGGTACGGCTGCCCAAGCCAGTCGAACAGCCAGGGCGTGTGCAGGGTCGGCTCGTTGCCGAGCAGGGCGTGGTCGGTGTGGGTGCCACCCGGGCCGGCGTTGAGGTCACGGAGAAAGTGCCTGAGCCGGACCGCGGCGCGCTGCCTCCCTCCCATCGCCGCGAACAGCCCGCGCGGGTCCTGCGGGACCATCCACGTGTACTGGACCGAGTCCCCCTCGACGAAGCCGCCGCCGTTGAGGTTGTCGTAAGGATCTGGGAAGGCACCGCTGGCGTAGCGGGGCTCGATCATTCCGCTGGCGGGATCGAAGAGGCGGCGCCAGTTGGCGGCGCGGCGGATGAAGGCGCGATAGGTGGCGCGGTCGCCGGCGCGGGCGGCAAGCCGGGCGATCGCGAAGTCGTCGACGGCGTATTCGAGCGTCGTCGCCGCCGAGCCCCAGACAGCTTCCGGGTCGCCGTAGATCGAGTTGGCGTTGCGGGTGTTGGTGTCTTCGTCGAAGGGGACGTAACCGAGATGGAGGTAGGACGGAAGCCCCTGGCGCTCGACGTATTCGCCGTTGGCGCTGCGGCAGACTTCGCTCGCCCCCCGCACCATCGCCGCCAGCGCGGCGCCGCGGTCGAAGCGGGCCCCGAAGGCTTCGGCGGCGGCGAGAATCGGGTCGGCCGGGTCGCCGACCATCGTCATGCTCTGCCCCGCTGCGTAGGGCCAGCGCGGCAGGCAGCCGCTCTGCGCGGCGTCGGCGAGCAGCGAGCGCATCATGTCGCTTGCCCGCTTCGGCACCAGCATCGCCAGCAACGGGATCTCGCTGCGGTAGACGTCCCAGCCGGAGAAGTCGGCGTACTGGGTGCGACCGTGGACGCGGTGGACGGCGCCGTCCATGCCCGTGTAGGCGCCGTTGACGTCGTTGAAGGTGCGCGGCGCCAGCAGCGCGTGGTAGAGCGCCGTGTAGAAGGTGTCGAGGTGGCGGCGCGAGCCGCCGCTGACCCGCAGCCGTCCCAGGGACTGGTTCCAGCGGCGGGTGGCACGCGCTGCGATGTTGCGAAAGCCGGCCCCGCTGCTCTCGGCGGCGAGGTTGGCGCGGGCGCCTTCGACGCTGACGAAGGAGACGCCGACGCGGACGCTGACGACGCGCTTGCGGCGGGTGTTGAAGCTGGCGTAGGCGCCGGCCTGGGCGGTAGTCCGCGGGTTCGAGGGCGGCGTCGCGTTGTCTTCGGCGGTGGTGCCGCCCGGTTCCAGCGCGCCTTCGCGCCAGGTGCCGTAGCCGGCGAAGGGGCGGCTGAAGACGGCGGCGAAGTAGACCTTGTAGCGCGGTCGCTGGCCGCAGAAGAGGCCACTGGAGGCGGCGCCGGAGATTTCGCGCCGCGCCGGGTCGACCGAGACCGCGGCGAGGTCGTCGGGCTGAGCACTACCGCCGGCATTGATCAGCACACTGGCGTGACTGCTCGGCGGGAAGGCGAAGCGCGCCATCCCGGTGCGGGTGGTGGCGGTGAGAGCGACGCCGATCGCGCCGCCGTCGACCGGGTTGAGCCGCACTGAGTAGAAGCCAGGGCGGCCATGCTCTTGGCTATGGGAGAAACCGGGCTGGAACTGGCCGTCCAAGCCACCGCTCGGCGCCGCCGGCGAGCTTTCCAACGGCTCGGTCGTCGGCAGGAAGGGGAAGTCGCCGTAGAGGGCACAGCCAGCGCCGCTGAGATGAGTGAGACTGAAGCCGGAGAGGTGGTGGTCGCGGTAGTCGTAGCCGCCTGAATGGGGCGCCGAGGGCGTGGTGTCGGGGCTCCACTGGACCATCCCGAACGGCAGCGTCGCGCCAGGGAAGTTGTGGCCACCGCCGAAGGTGCCCGGGCCGGGCCTGGTGCCGGCGAAGACGTCCACGTCGCCGGCGAGGCCGCGCGTGGAGGCGTCAGCGAGCGCGGACGGCAGCAGGATGAGCGCAAGGAGCACGACCGCGCCCGGCACTAGTCGGGGAATTGAGATCCGCCGCATCCGCGTAGTCTTCCCGCTTCGATGCGAGCGAGGAAAGCAACCTTGGCAGCGGTGGCGCTGGCTGCCGTCGCCATCGCGCTCGCCCTGGTCTTCGGCGGTCACGCAAGCTCCAACAGTCAGGCGGCCGAAACGTCGCGGTTGCCGGGCGAACCGGTGGTCGAATTCATCTCCCCCCGCAACGGCGCCCGCCAGACCAGCCACGCGGTCGTGGTCAAGGTCGCAATCGAGAATTTCGAGCTGGCGCCGCGCCATCTAGGCGGCGAACCGCAGCTCGGCGAGGGCCATCTCCGCTTCAGCCTCAACCGGGTGCCCGACTGCGTCGAACCGGAAAAACTCCAGAAGGCGATCAATAGCCCCCTCGGTCACGGCCGCCTGGTCGGGAAATCGTTCGACTACGCCCGGTACGCCGGCCCGAACGGTGTCCTCGCCGAGCGGATCGGCAGCGCCGGCAGCTACTCGCCCGCCACCCGGCCGGAGATCTATTACCAGAACCTCCCCCCCGGCTTCTACCGCCTGATCGTCAACCTTGCCCAGAACAACGGCGACCCCACCCAGTTCCACGACGTCACCACCTTCCAGATCCTCCCTCGCCCCGGCCACGGCCCCAAACCCTGCCCGCCCGGGAAAGTGCCAAGCGCCAAAGCCGCCGCGCGCCTGAAATAGGGCAGCGGGTCAGTGAGTCGGGGGCGCCTCGAGGGCATACTTGGGTAGATGAGCGGCGGCGTGGCTGTCATGGCGTGGGTGTTGTTAGGGCTCCTTTACCTCGCGTTCTACCTCGGCGTCAGGCACAAGGAAATCCGCGTGGCCTGGGCGCGCCGAGCAGAGGGGGACGGGTGGAGTTGGAAGCTGCTTATCCCACGCCCTGAACGGCCCTGGATGGCCTCGGCCAGCTTCGGGGTGTTCGGGCTGTTGGCTGTGAATTGGTTTTTCCAGGGGGCGTTGTGGATCGCGGTCCCCAGCACCTCTCTGTGCCTGATCAGCCTCGTGCAGGGGATCTGGAGTCGGTCGCCGGAGGACGCGTAGCCAAGGGTCCCGGCCTTCGATTCGAACTGACCCACTGCCTGGAATAGGGTAGTGGGTCAGTTCGAAAATGGCCCGTTCGTCCGAAGCGCGATGTACCTTGGAGACGCTTGAAAGGCCGAGCGATGGCTAGTTCCGGAGACTGGGATCGGTCGTTAGTTCCGGAGGGGACTGCTAGGCAGTAGTTCTCATAGGGCCAGTCGCCACTCAGTCCAGCAGCGCCGCGATCTCTTCTAGCGTCCAGATGTGATCGGCGACCCCCGCCGCCATCGCCGGGGTACGCGGGTATTTGTCCTTAACCGCCGAATGCGGGCGGGCAAAGTTGTAGTACATGAAGTGCAGCGAGACCGCGTGGGCCAGGTTCTCCACTTTGCGGCTGAACCCGTTCGTCAGCCGGGTGAAGCGCCGCATTCCCATACGCATCGTGAGGTTCTGTCGCTCTACGTAGCTGGTCGAGATCCGGGCCGGGTCCGGGTCGCCCTTGAGAACCCTTGTCTTGGAACCCGTGCAGACAGGCGGGCTGTATTTGCCCGATTCCCCGGGAGAGGAGAAGGTCTTCTGGATCTGCGCCCAATCGACGTTATGGCGGAAGGCGGGGCCTACGACCGCTTCATAGGCGCGGTGCCCATCGGTGCTGAGCTGCACCCGGCCGGCGAGTCGGCTGGCGAGGTCCGTCAGGAAGACCTCCGCGTCGTCCTGGGTGCGCTCGCCGACCAGCCCCAGGAGGGAACCAGCTTCGTATCGGCACAGATCGCGGTATGGGTCCAAACGTCCCCGTAGCCGGGAGTCCCCTTGAACTGCTCCGGCACGTTCTTCTGCTTTGAGTAGCAGAAGGCCCAAATCTCATCGACCTCCACCACCTTGCAGGGCAGGTTCTGGAACTCCCCGTCCTGGTACTCGGCGCAGGCTTCGCCGAGATCGACCAGCAGTTTCGTGATCGTGTTCTTCGCCGCCCCGGTCATCCGCACGGTTGCGCGGATGCTGTTGCCCTCCACGAGGCAACCGATGATCTGTGCCCGCTTCTCGGTGCTCAGCCTGTTCATAATGACCATTATGCGTAAGCGGTCAGACGGAAAAACTGGCAGGGACCGAGATTCGCGGGGCGAAGTACCGCGTTGACTACAGTCCCACGCCGGGTAGTCGATATAGGCTGCAAAAGCCCCCTCTGGGATTCGAACCCAGGCATTCCCGCTTCGAAAGGGCGGAGCTCTTAGGCCGGTCAGCCGTTTCCTCTGAGCTAAGGGGGCATGTAGGGCGAGGAACGGAGCGGGCAAACGCTCCGCCCTCGCCATCGGGATGGCGGGCCGGGTCTCTTTCAACGGGGAAGCCGGCCCGCCCTCTTACCTCCTACGCATCACCCTCTCCTTTCGGCATCGCGCCCGCCTATTGGGCGCAGGGAGGGTCGGGGCGCGCCGCCTCGCCGGTTCCGGTGCATTTGCCGGAATTCGCCTAGTCGCGGGAGGCCCAGCGAGCCTGTGCGGCCTTCTTGGCGGCGGCGGACCGTTCCTCCGCGCTCATTCGGGAAGCACGGGCCTTTCCGCCTTTGCGGCCCCCTGCGCGGCCTGCGCGAGCCTGCTGGCTCTCCGGCTCCTGCGGCGTTTCGTCAGTCGCCTCGCCGACTATGGCGGCGGCGAGGCGGTTCAGGTCGGCGGGCTTCTTGGAGCGCTTGGCCATAGTCAGAGCGTAGCGGCGGGATAACCCGTCACGAGAGTTCCAGCCAGTCAAAGTGCCGAGCTGCTGCGGTCGGCACCACAGCCCCACCGTCAAGCCACAGCAGGCCGTGGGG
>JBQCCT010000034.1:0-4179 GCA_051961955.1 Solirubrobacterales bacterium | reverse complement strand
CGCGGAACTATTCGCGAGGCCGAGTTGGAGTTGGCCAGTGGTCCCCTCCGGCTCGGCCTCGTCTTTCTCGAAGGAGGCAACGCGGACGCCCAGCAGCCGCACCGGCCGCTGCGGGTCGTAGGCGCGCAGGAGGTCGAGCGTGACCGGGCCGACGACCGCGGGGTCGTTGGTCGGCTGGTCGATCGTGTGGGAGCGGGTCACGTTGGTCCAGTCGTCAAGCCGGATCTTGATCCCGATCGTGCGGCCTTCCAGCTCGCGCTTCTGCAGCCGTCGGCAGAGCTCCTGCGAGAGCTCGCCGAGGTGTCGCTCCAGCTCTTCGCGGCGATTGACGTCGAAGTCGAAGGTGATCTCCGCCGATTGCGATTTCGTCTCGTGTTCCGGTGTGACCGGCGTCTCGTCGCGAAGGTGACCGCGCGCATGCAGCCAGGCGCCCGAGCGCGGGCCGAAGGTCGATTCGAGCTCCTGCCGGTCGCGCAGCTGCAACTCGAAGAGGGTGCGGACTCCCATCGACTCCAACCGCGAGACCGTTTTCGGCCCGACCCCGGGGATGAGACCGGGGGAGTGGTCGGCGAATCGCTCCAGCGCCTGCTCCCGCGAAAGGACCACCAGCCCCGCCGGCTTGCCGAGCTCGCTGGTGATCTTGGCCAGCATCCGGCTCTCCGAGATGCCGACCGAGCAGGTCAGCTGCGTCTCCACCCGGATCTCGGCGGCGATCCGCCGCATCGTCGCCTTCGGCGAGAACAGTCCCGTCAGGTCGAGATAAGCCTCGTCCAGTCCTACGACCTCCACCACCTCGGCGTTCCGCCGCAGGATGTCCATCACCTGCCCCGAGGCCTCCCGATAAGCGGGAAAGTCCGGCTGCAAATACACCGCATCCGGCAACCGCCTCCTCGCCACCGCCGCCGGCATAGCCGAATGAATCCCCGCCAACCTCCGCGCCTCGTAGCTGGCCGTGGTAACCACCGCCCGCGGCCCCGATCCACAGACCACAACCGGCTTGCCCTTCAGCTCAGGCCGCCTCCGCAGCTCGACCGACGCATAAAAAGCGTCCATGTCAGCGTGTGCGACCACACGGGTCCAGTCCTGAATCGCCACCTCTGAAAGGTACGTCGCGCAACGGCGTCGGCGCCGCTCGTGGGCCTAGGCAGAGGCTTGAGGAGATTGCTGAGGCGGCGGATGTCTCTCGATGAATTTGCCAATCGGATCCGCAGCCCAGCCAGTGAAGCCGTCGAAGCGCCAACCCTCGCTCTGAGCAGTACGGCCTACCTCGTCGAGTGCAGCTGCAAGCTCGGCATCTGGACCTGGAAACAGTGCAGCCCGCATGGCATTGTCATCAAGGATGCGTTCTACGACCGGCTGCACGCGGCGCTGATAGAGCCGGGCAAAGTTTGGGTAGAACGCTCTGCCCTCGGGGCGACCAAAGACGCTAATCGCATGGATATTCCAAAGAACATCGAACTGCGTGATTGAAGTCAAAAGATCATCCCTCGCTGAGTCCGTCAGCTCGGGAAGATCCGGCCGTAGACATTTCAGGCGCTCCGCAGTCGAACGTGCGAGCGCTATCAAACTGAGAGCTTTCGTTCGCCCATCCCCATCCTCGATTTCGAGATGGCCCGCCCTGCTTGCCATCGTGATTGCATGCCGGAGCCACGTGACCTCATATCCGTCTCGCCGTAAATTCCGTGGTAGCTGGACCGCTAAATCGCCTACCGCCTGCCAATTTTCCTGTCTGACCGCCAAGCCGCCTAGTGCAAGGATTCGTTCCGCAATCCCGAGCCAGATGCGAGGAGCGGCCCGATCTGCGGGGATCGACGTCGCATAGCCGTACGTGGTGGGGTCATCATCCTGAAAAGCAGCTCCATAAATTTCGACGTCATTCGACGCGATCGCTCCCTTGGCCCGGCTAAGCCCATCGATCGTCAGATGTTTTAGAGCCAGCTGATCATCCCTGCGGACGAATTCAAGTGCCGCCTGCGCAAGGTCGGTTGAGGAAAGGCTTAGATCAACTGCTCCAAGGGAGCCTTCAACTAGTTTCCGCGTCCCAACCCCTTCCTCAAGCTCGATCCGTTCCTGTCGTCGCATCTCGCCTTGCTCTGCCATCCACGTCTCTTTCTCCAGTGCAACCCGCCGCTCGATTACCTCTTCCAGCCCCCGCTGACTCATCGGAGCGCTCTTGGTGCCATCACGCCAATGAGACGTCCCCGTCATTGAAGACGGTCGTTTGGCTAGCGCCGTCGCCATAGGCACCACGCGCATGAGAGAAGGCGCATCCCGAGGGGTTCGCGCCAACCCAGATGATCGCAATCTTGTGTCCATCCCGTTCGACAAGACGACAGGCCAAATGGGGGACTGGTAGGTACTTCTGCAGTTGCGAGGTGAGGCTCGCCTCGTCAAACAGCCTGGGCTCGGTCTGGTCGAGACCTCCGCTAAGAGCGCCATCGCCGTCGACGCCTATGAGGATGTAGCCGCCGAAGACCTGCATTGCTCCGACATCCTTGGCGAGCTCAACTAGGTCGCGCGTAGTGCTTGGATCGCAAGCGCTCTTGTAATCCAAGTCTCGGTACTCCGCTTGAAAACGGAGCAACTCGGAAAGCTTCTCATCCGAGACCCGCCCATCAACGACAACCGGACTACTTAAGCGGTCGGCTTCTGCTGGTCCCTCCTCGGGCATCAAGCCGAGGATAACTCCGGTTGCAGAGCAATCTCGCACGGTACGAGTCGCTAATAGACGGCGCATGAGCATCCGGTTCGCTCAGGGAGATCGTCCTGAGCCCTTGGGGCTGGCTAGCTTCAGAGGACAGCGGCTGAAGGGCGCATCCGACTTTGAGCACACCGGAGTGTGCTCAAAGTCGGATGCGATGGGGTAGGAACGGGCGTTTGTCGGACTCAGGTGGAGTTGGGTAGATCAGCCTGACGGAGCCGGATACTCACGAGACGGCAAGCTAGCTGCAGGCTGGGTCAGTCGAGGCATTCGCCGCTGAGGGCGAGTGCCCAGATCAGGAGCAGGATCGCTCCTCCCGGGAGGAAGACGTCGCCGGCGATGGCCGCGAGGATGGAGCGGATCGGGCTGACGCGGGGTCGGAGCAGGGCGGCAATGGCACCGAGGAGGGCGGCGACTCCGAGTCCGAGCCAGAAGCGCTTCAGGTAGTCGTCGTTGCCGGAGAACCCGTGGGGGAAGAGGAAGATGACGGCGCCGGAGACCGCCGCCACCGCGAAGACCGAGAACAGCTTCAGGCGGTCGTCCCTGTCGATGTCGCCCGCAACCCGCCAAACTCCCCATCCCCAGAGGACAACGATCAGCGGCGGGACGATGATCCCGAAAACCCGGGAAGAGCCGGAAGCGGTCCCGCACGTCGCCAGCACGTCGGGCATCCCTGGAGTCATCGAACCTGGGACCTCTAAGCTTGAGCTGCGTGGGCGACGTAACCGCAATTACCGTTGGCGAGATCGACGCCATCAGCGGCGTCCTCGACGGGATCACTTTTCACAAAGCAGCTGGAGCGCTGGGAGTGACGGCGTTTGGGCTGTCGGTGGTGGATCTGGAGGCGGGGGCGAGCAGCTATCCGGAGCACGATCACTCGGAGGAGGGGATAGGGGGGCGGATATTTGCCAAGCGGCCGCAGCAGTTGGGACAGGAGGAGGTCTACTTCGCTTTGCGAGGGTCGGGGACGGTGGAGGCTGATGGGGCGAGCTATCCGCTGGACGTCGACCACGCCGTGCGGGTGGGCCCAGAGGTGGTGCGGAAAGTCGTGCCCGGGCCGGAGGGGTTGCGGTTGCTCGCCATTGGTGGGACGCCGGGACAAGCCTACGAGACCGGCGGCACGCTTTAGCGGCCTAAACTTGGGCTGTGGCTTCTCCTGAGGCGAAGAACCTCGAGGCAATCTCGCAGGCGATCGACCAGCACAACCGCAACTGCCCGTTCCCGGCGGCGGAGGTGCGGATGAACCCGTTCGAGGTCGAGCGCCTCGGCTGGGAGGAGGTTCGCGGCCTCCCGGTCATCGCCGATCCGGAGATCGGGACCGGGCGGTTTCGGATCGTCTGCTCGCGCGATCTCGACGGCGAGGGGATCGAGGAGGTCGAGGCGGTCGGCCAGGAGCTCGAGACCGTGATTCCCTCCAACAACTGAGGGCCGGCCTCAGACGTTCCAGAATTCGATCCCGAGTTCGGAGAGCCAGCGCT
>JBQCCT010000033.1:0-3770 GCA_051961955.1 Solirubrobacterales bacterium | reverse complement strand
GTTTTTCCACCTGCACGTCCAAGGCCGCGGCCAGCTTCATCAGCGTGTCCACGCGCGGCAGGCGGTCGCCCTTCTCCACCATCCCGATCTCGGTCCTGTGCAGCGAGCAGAGCACGCCCAGTTCTTCCTGGGTGTAGCCGGCGCGCCGACGGGCCAGCCACAGGTTCTTGCCTAGCTGCCTGGCGGCTTCTCGGTTGACGTTTCCGGCCGTCCATCAGAGTCCGAACAGCCGGTAGAAGATCGCCGCGGGCCTCGTCGGCATGACGAGGCCGTCGTCTCTGCGGTGGAGCAGGCCTGCTGAGATCAGATCCCGCACGGCTCGCTCGATGCGGTCGCGTTCGCTGAACTCGGTGGAGGCGACGGTCATCTCGCGGATCAGCTCTTCGAGCGTGATCGGCTCGGGGTAGATGGACAGAACCTCCCTCAGAACCGCCGCCTGGTCGCGGTCGTCCTGATCGGCGGTGGTCGTGGCGCGCTCATCGTCCGCGCCACTAGGCTTGTTGCGCATGGGAAGCATCCCTTCCTGTGCCATGCCCCCGGCTGTTCGCGCAGCGCGGGGGCGCTTTTTGTCTTAGGGACTCAGGCTAGCATCAACTGTCGAGAAAAGCTAGACGCCGCCGTTATTCGCCTTTGATGATCTGAGCGATGCGGGAGCGGTGCAGGCCAACCTCCTCGCCAATCTCCCGCAACGAGAGACCTTCCTTCTGCGCCTGAGCGAATGCTTTGCGCCGTGCCCGCTGAGCTGCCTCGGCCTCGCGTTCGAACTGCTTCTGAGCGGCACGAACTGCTTGGCGAGCTTTGGTCTTCTCCTGCGGCATCCGGAAGACCCTATTGCCCAAGGCAAGATGTGACCTGGATGTGACACAGACGCGCCGGAACAGCACGGAATCGCCAGGACGCCCGCGGAACGCCGATCCGGCGCCAAGCCGAAGATCTGGCTCTGCACCGCGCAATCCACGGCGCGGCCCGGAACACCAAGGAGTGCGCCCGACGGGAGTCGAACCCGCGACCTTCGGCTTGAAAGACCGACGCTCTTTGGGCCCCCGAAAGGACCCGTTGACCACTGAGCTACGGGCGCTCAACTGGGAAAGATAGCCGTGCAAGGGGTTTTGAGCGTTGTCGGCGGGGCTAGGGTTGGGGCATGGAGCTTGAACTGGAGGGGAAGGTGGCGCTTGTGATGGGCGCCAGCCGGGGGATCGGGCGCGGGATCGCGGCCGTGCTGGCGCGAGAAGGGGTGCGGGTGGCGATCGCGAGCCGCTCGGAAGAGCGGATTGGTGAGGCCGCCGCTGACCTGGGTGAGGCGGTCACTCCCTTCGTCGCCGACGCCTCCGACCTCGAGCGCCTGGCCCGGCTGCCGCTGGAGGTGGCCGAGCAGGTCGGCCCGATCGACATCCTCGTTGCCAACACCGGCGGCCCCCCGCCCGGCGGCGCGCTCGACCACGGCTTCCAGGAATGGGAGCAGGCCTACGCCTCGCTGGTACTGGCGCCGCGGATCCTCGCCGGCGGCATCGTCCCCGGCATGCAGGCGCGCGGCTGGGGGCGGATCGTCAACGTCGGCTCCACCACCACGATCGAGCCGAACCCGGCGCTCAACCTCTCCAACTCGCACCGGATGGCCACGGTCGGCTTCCTCAAGACCCTGGCGCGCGAGGTTGCCGGCGAAGGGATTACCGTCAACACCGTCGCCACTGGCCGCTTCGCTACCGACCGCATGGCCGAGCTCGGCGGCTCGATGGAGCAGGTGGAAGCTGCCGCGCGGGAGGAAGTGCCCGCCGGCCGCCTCGGCACGGTCGAGGAGTACGGCGACCTCGTCGCCTTCCTCTGCTCCGAGCGCGCCGCCTACATCACCGGAACCGTGATTCCAATCGACGGCGGACTGCTGCGCTCGACGTAGCTCGGCGGCGGCCGCCCGCGAAGGGGAACCGCCGCCGCACCGCGTCCAACTCCTATTCGTCCTCGATGTAGGCCCCGCCTTTCGGTTCTGTGAGAACTCCTTCGGCTTTTCCACTGGCGCTCGAGGGGCAGAGGAAGGAGCCGGCGCTTTTCGCCAGGACCGCGCTGATGTCCATGGTCGGAGTTTCCCCGCCTGTGATGACCCCGACGTCGGTGCTCGTCCCATAGCTGTAGTTACAGCTCACCCCGAGGTTGGTGATGAACACTGTTGTTTCGAATTCCTTCAGGATGACTGTGCCGTTGTAGGTGCCGGCGATGTGATGGACTTCGATCTGCCCGCCTTTGAGGGTGGTCATCGGGTTCGTGCATTTTTCCCATTTCACGTTTTCCGGTCCGCCTTTTTGGTGGACTGTTTCGAACGGGCCTCCCCGGTTTTCGAGTTTTCCGCTGACTGTCCCACCGGTGCATGTGATGATCACGAACCCTCCGCCTTCCATCACCGCCGAGGTTCCTGCCTTCAAAGTGGCGTCGCCGAAGGTCCCGAGAGCCCATTCGTTGGCTTCGGAGCACGGTGTTTCTTTGACTTTGCAGATCACGGTCGCCGAAGCCGTGCCGGGGCCGGCGATCGCCATCAGGGCCGCGGCCACTACGGCCGCAAGCCCGAGCATCTTCAGGTACTTCATAACTTCCTCCTCGTCCCGGGACCGAAGTCCCGGATTGTGTACGAGCTAAGTCTCGTAGCACACGAAGAGACAAGAGTCAAAAATTGCTGAGTAAATTGTCACCTGGCGGACCTCTTCAGCGGAGACCGGCCAGCAACCGAGCCGCCGCGCCGCGCAGAGTGCGCTTGCCGTAGGCGTGATCGGGGTTGAACTGGGTGAAGACGGCGAGAGCGACTCGCTCGCGCCCACGCTTGAGCAGGGCGACCTGGTGGTCGACGAGGCCGGTGCCGCTCCCCCAGCCGCCCTTGAGGAAGAGCTTCCACCCGGGCGGCACCACCCGCCCGATCCCCCAGCGCTGCGAGCGGATCACGTGCGACAGCAGGTAACGAGCGAAGGCGCGATGCCGCCTGGGGATGTAGCGCTGCAGGTGGTACATGAAGCGGACCTCGTCCCTCGGGCTGCTGCGGCTGAGCCCCCAGACAGGGTTGTACTCGAAGTCCCGCATCCCGGCGACCCGGGCGAGGCGGCGGATCCGCCGCGGCCCGACCATGTCCCGCACGATCGTCGCGGCCACATTGTCGGAGCGGCGGATCATCGGCGCCAGCAGCCGGCGGTCCCGCCGCGACAGGGGGCGATCGCCGCGCTTGCGCAGCAGCGCGGCCAGCAGCATCACCTTGAAGGTGCTCGCCATCGGCGCCGTGCTCCGCACCCGGTAGCCGCGAAAGCAGCCGCGCTGATCGATCGTCGCAAAGGCGACCTCACCGGCCCGGTGCCGCGCGTAGCGCCGGGCAGCGCCGATGTGCGGATGCCACTCGTGCGTTGCCGCCGTACCCGTCGCCGCTGAGACCAGCAGCAATGCGACACAGAGCGCCCCAGCTCTCATCAGGCCAACACCATACCGGCGAGCGCGGCAGCCGCTCCGATCGAAGCGCCGCGGCCGCCC
Organism: Solirubrobacterales bacterium; assembly: GCA_051961955.1. Lineage (GTDB taxonomy): Bacteria > Actinomycetota > Thermoleophilia > Solirubrobacterales > 70-9 > VAYN01. The sequence continues at coordinate 272 of JBQCCT010000033.1, read as the reverse complement.
CGATCCCGGGACGGCCGCTGGTCATGGACCTTCTACTCAGCTCGGCTCTACGTCGAGACCTGTTCCCGATGGTGCCACCTGTGTGAAATTCTCTTTCCAGGTGACCTCGGTCGGGCAGGTGAAGCTGCCTTCTTTCTTGGTGAAAATGGTGTTGCTATCCAGGACCGCGTCCCCCGTCGAGCTGCCTGTGAGCGTGCCGATGTCGGTGGGTTGGGCAAACGTGTAGACGCAGCTGGCGCCGAGGAACGTTGTTGTGAAGCTGAACCCCGCTG
>JBQCCT010000032.1:0-2996 GCA_051961955.1 Solirubrobacterales bacterium | reverse complement strand
TCCAGATGGCGGCGATCGACGCGGCCAAAAGGATGATCCAGAGGAGGGTGCCGCCGCCACTGGAGAAGAGGCGGTCGCTACCGGCGATCAGCAGCAAGATCATGCCGATCGCGCCGTAGAGGAGGGCGCGGCGGCCATCGGTCAGCGTTGCCAGGGTCAACTGGTTTTCGCGGCTGAAGACGTAGACCATCCAGGTGATGCCGGCCAGCAGGGCCATCGTCAGTGCGGCGAGGATTGCCGCGGCCACGTTGCCGCCGCCGGGCAGAAAGGCGACGCCCAGAGCCAGCACCATGATGATCGCCACGTTACGAGCGGTACGCACTCCCCCAGTGTACGCCGGTCGAAAAGTGCTGCTTACTTGTGCGTCATCACGACGATCCCGACGATCACCGCGGCGGCGACGCAGACCAGGGCGAGAATCCCGGTGATCGCCGCGAACGCGGCCACCACCGGCCGTTCGTTGCGGCTCAGCTCGGCGAACTGCCCGAACCCCCAGATCGCCACCGAAAAGGCGAAGGTGACACCGACACCTGCGACGACCGAGGCGACGACCGTCTGCCACAGGTCCCTGGCCTCGACGATGGTCGCGATCATCCGCCCGCCGCCGGGACCGGAGAGCCGCGCTGCGCCCGGCGGGCGAAGGCGGCGGCGACCAACGAAAGCGCCATCAGCGTCACCAGCACCGGCCCCAGCGCCCCCGTCCCGAAGATCCGCGTGAAGCCGTAGGTGAGGGCGCCGATCAATGCCGCCGCCGGCAACGTCAGCAGCCAGGCGACAACGATGTTGCCGGCCACCCCCCAGCGCACCGCCGAGAGCCGTTTGCCGGCGCCCGCCCCCATCACGCCGCCGTTGATCACGTGCGTGGTCGAGAGCGGGAAGCCGAAATGGGTCGAGGCAAGGATCACCGCCGCGCCGGCGCCCTGCGAAGAGAACCCCTGTGCCGCGTCCATCTTGATGATCCGGGTACCGGTCGTTTTGATGATCCGCCAGCCGCCGCTGTAGGTGCCGAGGGCGATCGCGGTGGCCGAGGCGACGATCACCCAGGTCGGCGGGTTGGCTTCGGCGCCGAGCTTACCGGCGGCGATCAGTGCCAGGGTGATCACGCCCATCGTCTTCTGGGCGTCGTTGGTGCCGTGGGCGAGGGCCAACAAGCCGCCGGAGATGATCTGCCCATAGCGAAACCCCCTGGTGACGATGCCGGGCCGCTGCCTTCCCACCACCCGGTAGGAGATGCCGATCGCCAGCGCCGCGACGGCAAACGCCACGATCGGCGCCACCACCGCCGGGATCAGGACCTTGCCGACCAGCCCTTCGGCGAGGATCACGTCGAAGCCGGCCGCCGCCACCGCCGAGCCGACGACGCCGCCGATCAGCGCGTGCGAGGAGCTCGACGGCAGACCGAACCACCAGGTGATCAGGTTCCAGGAGATTGCCCCGATCAGCCCGGCGAAGACGATCGTCGGCGTGATCACTTCCGCGTCGACGACGTCCTTGGCAACCGTCGCGGCGACGCTGATCGAGATGAAGGCACCGACGAAGTTGAGCAGCGACGCGAACCCGATCGCCACCTGCGGCCGCGCCGCCCCGGTCGAGATCGAGGTGGCGACGACGTTGGCGGTGTCGTGAAAACCGTTGGTGAAGTCGAAGGCCAGCGCGGTGCCGACGACGATGACAAGGATTAGGTCGGAGCTCACGGCCTCACGAGTTCTTAATCACGATGCCCTCGATGATCTGCGCCGCGGTCTCGGTCGCGTCGATCGCCTCCTCGAGCACCGCGAACATGTCCTTCCAGCGGATCACGACCATCGGGTCGATGCCGTTGGAGAAGAGGGAGGCCACGGCGTCGCGGGAGATCCGGTCGCCGTCGTTCTCGAGCCGGTGGATCTCGATCCAGTACTTGTCGAGGTCCTTGAACTGGGGCAGGTTTTCCAGCCCCATCGCCAATTGTTCGCAGGAGGCGACGAGGACTTTGGTCAGCGCCTGCGCCTGCTCCATCGGCGCCTCGATCTTGTAGAGACCGAGGAAGTCGGCGGCCTCCTCGGTGTAGTCGACGATGTCATCCATCTGCGTCGCCAGGCCGTAGATGTCCTCGCGGTCGATCGGCGTCACGAAGGTCGAGTTGAGCCGCTGGACGATCTCGTGGGTGATTTTGTCGCCCTCCTGCTCCGCCTCGACGATCGATCGCGAGAGACCGCCCGAGTCGGGCCAGGTGTGCATCATCTCGTCGATCAGGCGGGCGGCGTGCAGGGTGTTCTGGCCGGCCTGGATGAAGAGGTCGAAGAAGGTCCGGTCGCGAGGCAGAAGCGAGAAGCGCACTGGGAACGGCATCCTAGTGAGGTGACAGGCGTCTGCGCTGCTCAGGCGGCGGAGGCGGCGAGGTGCTCTGCGGCGCGTGCGGAATGTCGTGCCATCAGCTCCTCCTGTGCAGTGCGCTCTTCCCCGTCGGGATGCTGCCGCGTCCAGATCCCGTCCGACCCCAGCTCCCAGGAGCTGGCGTTGTCGGCGAGGCAGCGCTCGAGCACGTCCAGCAGCTCCGCCTTCAGCGCCGCGTCCTCGACCGGCGCCACCAGCTCGACCCGGCTGTCGAGGTTGCGCGGCATCAGATCGGCCGAGCCCATCAACACCCGCGTCTCCTCGCCGCGGCGGAAGGCGTAGATGCGCGAGTGCTCGAGGAAGCGGCCGACGACCGAGCGGACGCGGATGTTCTCGGAGACCCCCTCCACCCCGGGCCGCAGGCAGCAGATCCCGCGCACGTTGAGGTCGATCCGCACCCCTGCCTGCGAGGCTTTGTACAGGGCCTGGATGCAGCGGGCGTCGACCAGCGCGTTCATCTTCAGCGCGATCCGCGCCTCTTCGCCGGCCTCGTGCGCGGCGACCGTGCGCTCGATCTCCTCGACGATCTGATCGCGCATCGTCGTCGGCGAGACCAGCACCTTGCGGTACTCAGCCGGCCGCCCGTAGCCGGTGAGGAAGTTGAACATCTCGGCGACGTCGGC
>JBQCCT010000031.1:0-2774 GCA_051961955.1 Solirubrobacterales bacterium | reverse complement strand
GCCGGCATCGGTCTGGCGCTGGTCACGGGAACCGAAATCGTCGACGGTCTGCTCTCGGCCTTCTCCTTCGAAAAAGGCAACGGCGGCCGCATTCTCGGCCTCGCCGTCTTCTCGATCTTCATCCTCTTCCTGCTGATCCTGCGGGCGCTCTCACAGGCGGCGCGCAACGCGCGCCAGCTCTCGGCCGCGCTCGAGGGACTCGCCTGGGAGGAGTTTCGCCAAGCCCACCTGCCCGTGCACTTCCGCGACAAGATCGCGATCCTGATCCCCGCCTATAACGAGGCGGAGAACATCGGCATCGTCCTCGATCAGATGCCGACCAAGGTCTGCGGCGTGCGCACCGAGCTGCTGGTGGTCGACGACGGCTCCCGCGACGGCACCGGCGACGTCGCCGCCGAGCACGGGGCGCTGGTGGCGCGGCACGTGACCAACCGCGGCGGCGGCGCGGCGCTGCGGACCGGCTACCGGCTGATGGTCGAATCCGGCGCCAAGATCGTCGTCACCCTCGACGCCGACGGCCAGCACCGCCCGGACGAGATGGAGCGCCTGGTCAAACCGGTCCTCGAAGGCGAGGTCGACGTTGCCCACGGTTCCCGCGTCCTCGGTCACGCCGACCGCAACCACTTCGCTCGCGAGCTCGGCATCGTCTTCTTCAATCGCCTCGTCTCCTTCATCACCGGCACCCACGTCACCGACTGCTCCAACGGCTACCGCGCCGTCCGCACCACCGTCCTCCCGCAGCTCGTCCTGCGCCAGGAGCAGTTCCACACCTCCGAGTTCATGATCGAGGCGATCAAGCGCGGCATCCCGGCCAAGGAGGTCCCGATCACCGTCGACCGGCGCCTCCACGGCCACTCGAAGAAGCCCGCCGTCCTCCGCTACGGCGTCGGTTTCGCCAACGCGATCGTCCGCACCTGGCTGCGGTAGGGCTGCGCTACAGGGGACCGGTACACCTCCTCCGGAATTGACCTCCCCTCCGCTTCGCTGCGGGGAGAACCTGGAGCGCGCTTCGCGCGCAAGAACGAGATTGCATGTCGCCGAACATTCCTCCGGAGGAGTACCGGTCCCCTCCACAACAGCGCTCCGGCAGAAGCTCCTCAGCTGAAAGCAGCTGTCGCACTCTCGGCCGTCCCTGTTGTGCGTGTTGAGAAGGAGCCGGGGTGCCCCTTCGATGGAGGCTTTGGGTCAAGCTGATGGAGCTCGCTGGTCCCTGCTAGGACGTACGGTCTCCAGCGGAGGGGCACCCCGGCTCCTTACCTCACCCCCGGATGCCGGACGGCCGCCGGGTCGGGCAGGTAGAGCTCGGTGCCGCAGCGGGGGCAGACCTGGACGTAGAGCTTGAGCGCCTTGTGGCAAGTCGGGCACTGGCGTTCGGGTTCGTCCTTGTCGCGCCGGTAGAAGATCACGGCGAGGAGGCCGAAGGGGGGGATGATCGCGCCGATCAGGAACCAGATGAAGAAGGAGCTGCCCTTCGACTTGCCGATGATCGCGGTCGAGAGGCCGAAGAGGGAGGCGATGATGAGATAAGGCACTGGCCCATTCTTGCGCGTCAGACCAGCGGCTTCGGGCGACCGATCGAGCCGACCTCGGCGATGTCGCGGCGGAAGGGCAGGCCGGCGGTCCAGTCGAGCACGGCGTGGACCTTGCGGGCGGCGCCGGGGATCTGGCTCATGTGGTACGTCCGCGCCAGCCACCAGGCGGGGAAGCCGCGGAAGGTGCGCCCTCCGATCCGACCGACCGCCTTGTAGCGGCCGAGGTTGACGAAGGAGGCTTCGCTGCGGTACTCGAAGGGGCGCGGCGAGCCGATCCCCAACTCGGCGGCGATGTTCCGGGCGGCCACCGGACCCTGTCGCACCGCGTGCTGGGCGGTCGGCGGGCAGGTGCCACCGCGGGGATCGGGGGCGGCGGCGCAGTCGCCGATCGCCCAGACCGAGTCCATCCCCTCCACCCGAAGGTAGGAATCGACCGGGACACGGCCGCGCTCGTCGAGGGGAAGGTTCAGCTCCTTGAGGATCGGCTGCGGGGCGACGCCGGCGGTCCAGACGACCGTTCGCGTTGGCAGCACCTCGCCGCTGGAGAGGCGGGCGCTGTCGGGGCCGACCTCCCCCAGGGTCGTCTCGAGGCGGATGTCGATGCCGCGGCCGCGCAGCTCGCGCAGCGCGTAGTCGGCGAGCTGGCGGTCGATCTCCGGCAACACCCGGTCGGTCGCCTCGACCAGCACCCAGCGCATCCCGTGCAGGCGGGCGCGCGGGTAGCGCTCCATCGCGTCGGCGGCGAAGTCCTGCAGCTCGGCCAGCGCCTCCAGCCCGGCGTAACCGCCGCCGACGAAGACGTAGGTGAGGAGCTGTTCGCGGCGGGCCGGGTCCTCGGTCGCGTTCGCTTCCTCCAGCGTCTCGACCACGTGGTTGCGCAGGTAGATCGCGTCGGCGAGGCTCTTGAAGCCGACCGCGTGCTCGGCCAGTCCCGGCACCGGCAGAACGCGTGAGACCGACCCGAGCGCCAGCAGCAACTGGTCGTAGGGCAGCGTCTCGGTTTCGCCGTACTTGGCTCGCAGCGTCACCGTCTTCGCCGCGGGGTCGTGCCCGACGATCGATCCGAGCCGCAGGTAGGTCCGCTTGAGGATGTCCCGCAGCGGCGTCACCACGTGCCGCGGCTCCAAGGTCCCGGCGGCCGCCTCCGGCAGGAACGGCGTGTAGAGCGCGAAGTTGGTCTCGTTTACCAACACCAACCGCGCCGACTGCTTCGGCATCACCCGCTCCAGCTCCCGAGCGGCA
>JBQCCT010000030.1:0-3858 GCA_051961955.1 Solirubrobacterales bacterium | reverse complement strand
ATCGACCGTGTCTGAGTTGCCACTGGCCTCGCTCAGCGGAGCCGACATCTTCGGACTGGTCGCCTCGGCCTTCGTCTTCGCCTATCTGGTCTACGCGCTTCTGCGGGGGGAGAACCTCTGATGGCGCAGGGCTGGCTACAGATCGGGGTCTTCATCGCGATCGTCGTCGCATTGACGCGACCGCTCGGCGCCTACATGGCGCGCGTTTTCAGCGGCCGGCGAGTCTTCCTCTCACCGCTCCTCGAGCCCGCCGAGCGCCTCACCTACCGGGCGCTGCGGGTCGACCCGAGCGAGGAGCAGGACTGGAAGGCATACGCCAAGAGCGTGGTCCTCTTCTCGCTGTTCTCGTGGGTCGCGCTATACCTGATCCTGCGCACCCAGGGCGTGCAGCCGTTCAACCCCGAAGGCTTCCACTCGGCGCCGTGGGACGTCAGCTTCAACACCGCCTCCTCCTTCGTCTCCAACACCAACTGGCAGTTCTACGGCGGCGAAGCCACCCTCTCCTACTTCGCCCAGATGGCGGGGCTGACGGTGGAGAACTTCGTCACCCCGGCGGTCGGCATCTGCGTCCTGCTCGCCTTCATCCGCGGCATCGCGGGGCGGGACGGCGCCGGCCTCGGCAACTTCTGGCAGGACCTGACCCGCAGCCTCTACTACGTGCTGCTGCCGCTCTCGGTCCTCGTCGGCCTGATCCTCGTCTCCCAAGGCGTCGTGCAGACCCTCGGCGGGGCCAGCGTCGCCCACACCGTCCAGGGCGCCGAACAGGCCCTCGCCTTCGGCCCGGCCGCCTCGCAGGTCGCGATCAAGCAGCTCGGCACCAACGGCGGCGGCTTTTTCAACGTCAACTCGGCGATGCCGTTCGAGAACCCCAACCAGCTCACCAACTTCATCGAGCTGCTGGCGATCATCCTCATTCCTGCCGCCCTCACCTACACCTACGGGCGCATGGTCGGCCGCCAGCGCGAGGGCTGGGCGATCTTCGCCGCGATGCTGGCGATCTACATCGCCCTGATCGCGGTGATCATCCCGGCCGAGCAGCACGGCACCCCGGCCCAGCACGCCGCCGGCACCCCGACCGCCGCCGTCTCCGGCTCGACCGGCGGCAACCTCGAAGGCAAAGAGCAGCGCAACGGGATCACCGACTCGGCGCTCTGGGCGACGACCACCACGGTCACCTCCAGCGGCTCGGTCAACTCCGCCCATGAGTCCTACACCGGCCTCGGCGGCGCGGTGCCGATGGCCGGGCTCGCCACCAGCGAGGTCGTCTTCGGCGGCGTCGGCACCGGCCTCTACTCGATGCTCCTCTTCGTCCTCCTCGCGGTCTTCATCGGCGGCCTGATGGTGGGCCGGACCCCCGAATACCTCGGCAAGAAGATCCAGGCGCGGGAGATCAAGCTGATCTCGCTCGGCGTGCTGTTCACGCCGCTGGCCGTGCTCGTCACCGCCGGGCTCGCCATCGCCACCGAGGCCGGCAAACGCTCGATCTTCCAGAGCGGCCCGCAGGGGTTCTCAGAGACCCTCTACGCCTACCTCTCCCAGGCCAACAACAATGGCTCGGCCTTCGCCGGCTACACCGGCTTCGTCCAGCCCAACGCACCGGGCAACCACGGCGCCTACGGCATCTCCTTCGCCAACCTGCTCGGCGGCGCGACGATGACGCTGGCTCGCTTCATCCCGATCATCCTCGTCCTCGCAGTCGCCGGCTCCCTCGCCACCAAGAAGGTCGCGCCGGCCGGGCCGGGGACGATGCGGACCGACACCCCGACCTTCACGGTGCTGCTGGTCGGGGTGGTGATCCTGGTCGGCGCGCTCACCTTCTTCCCCGCCCTCCTGCTCGGGCCGATCGTCCAGAGCCTGACCACGAGGCTGTTCTGAGATGCGGCGCACGGCTCTCACCGCCCTGATCGCCGTTCTCGGCTTCACGGTGGTCTTCGGCCTCGCCTACCCGCTGGCGATGACGGGCATCTCGCAGCTCCTCTTCCCCGGCAAGGCGGACGGCTCGAAGGTCAGCCTCGACGGCCGGCTCGTCGGCTCGAAGCTGATCGCGCAGGGATTCAAGGGCAGGGGCTACTTCCACCCGCGCCCCTCGCAGTCCGAATACGCCGCCGACACCACCTACTTCTCGAACCTCGGCCCCAACAGCGTCGAAGAGCGCGAATCGGTGCGGGAAAACCTCCGCGCCTATTTGAGGCTGAACAAGCCCTATGACCGCTCGCTGAGCCGCGAAGAGGTGCCGGTCGATGCGATTACCACGTCGGGGTCCGGGGTCGATCCCGAAATCTCCGAAGCCAACGCCGCGATCCAGGCCCATCGGATCGCCGCCGTGCGAAGGCTGCCGCTGGACAAGGTCGGAGAACTGATCTCCGAGCACACCAGCGGCCGCTTCCTCGGCATCTTCGGCGAGCCCGGCGTCAACGTCCTGCAGCTCAACCTCGCCCTTGACGAAGAGGCGCCGCTGCGATGAGCGCCGAGACCCGACCGCGCTCGCTGTTCGACCCCGAGATCGTGCGGCCGGCGCTCGTGGAGTCGGTCCGCAAGGTCGACCCGCGGGTGCAGGTCCGCAACCCGGTGATGTTCGTGGTCGAGATCGGCGCCGCGATCACCACCGTCGCCTGGCTGATCCAGGTCTTCGGCGGCGGTCCGCTGGGCGGCGGTCACGAGCCCGCCTGGTTCACCTTCACCGTCTCGCTGTGGCTGTGGCTCACGGTCGTCTTCGCCAACCACGCCGAGGCGATGGCCGAGGGGCGCGGCCGCGCCCAGGCGGCCAGCCTGCGGGCGATGCGGACGGAGACCACGGCCACCCTGCGCGACGGCGGCACGAAGCCGGCCTCGGAGCTGGTCCGGGGCGAGGTGGTCGTCGTGGTCGCGGGGGAGACGATCCCCGGCGACGGCACCGTGATCGAGGGGATCGCCTCGGTCGACGAGTCGGCGATCACCGGCGAGTCGGCGCCGGTGATCCGCGAGGCCGGCGGCGACCGCTCGGCCGTCACCGGCGGCACCAAGCTGCTCTCGGACCGGCTCGTCATCCAGGTCACGCAGGAGCCGGGTAAATCGTTCCTCGATCGCATGATCGCGCTGGTCGAGGGCGCCGAGCGCCAGAAGACGCCGAACGAGATCGCGCTCAACATCCTCCTCGCGGGGCTGACGATCACCTTCCTGGGAGCCGTCGTCACGCTCGCCCCCTTCGCCGACTACGCCGGGTCGCCGCAGTCCCAGACCGTGCTGATCGCGCTGCTCGTTGCCCTGATCCCAACCACGATCGGCGCCCTCCTCTCGGCCATCGGCATCGCCGGCATGGACCGCCTCGTCCAGCGAAACGTCCTGGCCATGTCCGGACGGGCGGTCGAGGCGTCCGGCGACGTCGACGTGCTGCTGCTGGACAAGACGGGGACGATCACGCTCGGCAACCGCCAGGCGTCGGAGTTCGTGCCGGTGGACGGCGTGAACGAGGAGGAGCTGGCCAAGGTCGCGCAGCTCTCGTCGCTGGCCGACGAGACGCCGGAGGGCAGGTCGATCGTCGTGCTTGCCAAGGAGCGGTACGGCCTACGCGAGCAGCAGCTCTCGACAGTGGAGGCGACATTCGTCCCGTTCTCGGCCACCACGCGCATGAGCGGCGTAGACATGAACGGCAACAAGCTCCGCAAGGGCGCGGCGGACGCGGTCAAGCGGTTCATCGAGGAGCAGGGAGGGCGGCCGCCGGGTGGTCTTGACGAGGCGGTCGACAGGATCGCGCGGTCAGGCGGCACACCGCTGGTTGTCGCCCAAGACAACTACGTATTGGGTGTGATTCACCTCAAGGCCATCGTCAAGGGCGGCATGCGTGAGCGATTCGACGAGCTCCGGCGCATGGGCATCCGG
>JBQCCT010000029.1:0-11849 GCA_051961955.1 Solirubrobacterales bacterium | reverse complement strand
GACCGAGTGGGGTCGCATCGACGAAATCACGCCCGCAGGCGGATTGCCGCGACCGACCACACCCTCCTCCCCACACTCAATGCAACTTCCGGTGGCAAGCAAATACGGCTGCTTTTTGCGATACGGGTTTCGTAGCGAGTTGTTGAGGCACAAATCTACGGACAGTCGGCCTTCGACAACGTCGCGAGCAACCGCATCAAGATCCTGTTTGAGCGCACTCAGCCGCTCCAGATATTCCGACTCGGATGTGATCGCGGTACTAATGAAGGGCACGCTCATGGTCACAGCGACCCGCCGGTGCTCTCGAACGCAGAGCACCTTCACATCCCCACCACACCACTCATACCCCTGATCCGGTGCCGCCACGTGTTCCTCCAGCCGGAGCGCGAGCTTCTCGGTTGGAGTCAGCGGCCAGTATCCAACGGAGACCGTGCTGTCGCTGGCCGTAGGCGCGGTCAGCTCGGGCAAATCCGCGAGGCCCCGCGGACGGAACCAGGTGTCGTGCCGGGAATGATCGGTCGTCTTGTGATCGAGGCGCACACCACGCTCGAAGTCGAGATGAGGCAGTAGGCCAAACAGCACGTCACGCGCGACAGAGTCAGCGAGTTCCTGTATGGGCACCTGCTCATCAGCAAAGCGTTTGCTCATGCGCCCGTTGATGACCACCGTTGCTGGCACCTGGTAGCGCTCCCACCCGAAGCCCGATTCGACAAGCCCGCCGCCTATCTGGAGCTTGTCGACGTTGTGGTGCAGGACTGCGCCAAACCGAGCGAGACACTCCCGCGAGTACACGACAGACATCGCCTCGGCGAGCGTGTCGGCGAGGGTATCCGGATGTCCGCGTCCCTTTCTCTCGACGACCTCGAGCTCAAACAGCGAGGGATCGCGATGATCTCGCCGGATCAGCATCTCAAGAGCCCTCCAGGACGGCGCGGAGAGCTTCATTGACCACACGCTGCGGCACTGCGGTGACAACTGGACCAGAAAGGCTGTGGGGGTGACCGGCTGCAGTGAGAAGCACCATGCTGACCGCCTCTCCAAGGTCGTCGATGGCGTCGAACATGTGGCGGTCGGGTTCGATGCGGCAGCGCATCAATGGACGCAGCATCGCGATCGTGTCGTCATGCCACTGCTTGGCCGCCGCACTCATGATGCCCAGCCGCCTCGCTACCTCTCCCGAAACCTGCATCCCGAGGATGACCGCTTCCCCGTGGGAGAGCTCGCGGACGCCCTGCTCGAGGATATCGCCGATCTCGTGTCCGTATCGGAGACAGCGGGCGAACCCAACCTCCGCAACGTCACCCTCGAGCGCGATGAGCTTCGCCGCGATGCCATCCTCAATAACGCGCTCGAAGTCACAGTCCCCAGTCGCAAGCCAATCACGGAGCTCGGCTGTGAGGCGTTGAAGGCGCTCCGGAGCCGCGACCATCGCCGCCTTGACAGCCTCAACGAACCCATCTGCCGTCGTATGTCGTGGCGCCGTATCGAGATATCCGACATCGCACACGATCGCACTGGGCGCGTAACGGATGCGGACCCGATTCTTACGACCCGCCACATCCAGGGCCTGCCTGACCGACGGTGCGACATCCACCATCGCCGCAAGCGTCGTCGGGACGCGAATTAAAACGGGGCGGCTGGCCTCGAGTGCACAGAAGACGCCGGCTACGTTTTGGGTGACGCCTCCCCCGAATGCGACGATCACCGCGTACGTCCTCCTCTCCTTCGCCGCACGGGTCATCAGCTCGGCGACAGCCGCGAGCTCACGATGAAAACCACCCGGCGGGCCGGGAAGGACGTCATAGGCAATGTGTGAGTCGAGCGCTGCGCGGATCTGCTCGCCGTTGGGGTCCCAAGCGGCGGGGTCCGCAACGACTAAGGAGCGACCCCCTCCTGCGCCGTCAATGAGCCGAGGCAGTGCGTGGATCGACTTCTCCCCGATGGTCAATGGCACGGGTTCCCCGAGGTCGATCACGGTTTGAATCATGGCCTCGGTGATCTCTCTGCCAGATCCAGTCTGGTCAACAGAATGTCCCACATCGCCGTGTTCCCCGGTGCGAACCCGGGCGATGTGGTCGACTTGCCACGCTCCAGGAGCTCGACGATCGCATCGGCGATTACTTGAGCGTTCAGGGCGTCACAATCCATTACCGTCGCGTTGCCCAAGCGCATCGCGGCTTTCGCATTGGCCAGCTGCTCTGACCCGCGGAGCGGATCGTCGTGGAGAGGGATGACGATCAAACCGACGCCGGCCGCGAGCGACTCGGCGATCGTATTTCGGCCGCCGCGCGTGATCACAACATCAGACGACGCGATGCGATCCACGACGTCGTAGTGTCTGTCAAGCACCTCGACGTTCTCAGACCACGAAGCGATCGCGGGCCCGTCGTGACCCGGCGCATAGGTCACACTGCCCAGTGCATCGGCATCAATATCCCGCAAGGCTTCGAGGATTCGACTCGAGATGCGGTTGCTCGCCACCCGGAACTCATCCCCTGCGTTTGCGCTGCCGCCCCCGAGCGTCAGCAGCACCCGCGGCCGCCGGGTGGGCGGATCAACCCTGCGAGCCATTGGCTTGACGGCTGGCGACATGATGTGAATCCGCGGTGTTGCGTCGCTCCCGGCAAACCGACTCGGCTCAAGTGCACCCACCAAGACAACGTCGGCAAGATCCGAGAGGATGCGAGAAGTCAGCCGGAAATGGTTCGACTCACCAAAGAGATCATGCGGGTTGGCAAGCACGGCCACGGGCAGGTCGAGCCCACGCACAAGCGGAATTAGCTGTGACTCACCGTCAATCACAACAAATGAGGGCGAGAGCCGCTGGAGCTCCCGCGCAACGATTTCTCCCTGGGTGCCAAGTGGATCGATGGCGTGGCCCGAGGGTGCGCCGAGGTCGACGCACTCATAACCGAGCGCCCGCAGATGCTCCGCTCCGGCGAGGTAGCTAAAGAAGGTGCTCGCTGGGCGTGGCGAAATTGGGCACGTTCGCTCAAGGGCTATCGACGGGGTAACCCTTCCTAATCCAGGTGCGCCGCGGCAGATCCAAGCGATCCGTCTCGAGCTCATATTGCTCGTCGTCGCATGAGAGGGCTATCGCGTAGCGACCATCCGAGCAACGTCGACAAAGCCTGCCGCTCTGTTCGGCTCCACTTCGGTCCCCACCTTCTCCTTGAGAACCTGAACGACCAGCCTCTCGTCATCTGAGAGGGCCTCCTCGTCGGCTCGCCAAAGATCTTTAAGCCTTTGCCTGCTACCACCTACCGCTTCCCAGCAGATAAGAGCATAATCCGACAAATTCCAACAACTCTCGCCCGCACTGGTGATCTCGGTTCGAAACTCATCGGCCAGAGCCCACATCTCCGACTGGGTCAGCGTATCGGTAGCAAAGTATTCGTGCCCGGGCTCATCAAAGGTTTCATGTTGCCGCAGAATCCAGTCCTCATCGAGGACCTTGATCCCGAACCTCTCTGGGCGACGATGGAAGGTTGAGCCGGGCGTGAGGTAGAACGGACCACCTCCAACCGAGTCAGGCGCAAGCGTTGCAATGCGGTCGATCGTCCGCCGGAGAGTGTCCCGGGTCTCACCGGGCAACCCGACGATGAAATTACAGTGGGCGAAGATGCCAGCCCCCGCGAGCATCTGCAGCGTGGCCTCGATCCTCTCAGCGTCGCGCGTGAACCGCTTCCCGGTCATCACATCCGGCGACAGGCTCTCCATCCCGAAAAACAGCGCCCTGCAGCCAGAGCTGCGCATCAACTCGACCAACTCCGCATCGAGGTCACTCGCGTAGGCGTACGCGCTCCATCGCACCGGAAGTTCCTCCGCCACAATTCCCCCGAGAAGCACATCGATGTCAGGCCGCATGCTGCTGAAGCTGCTATCGACGAATCGCACGAAGACCTCGCCGTGGACGTCGCACAATGCCCGCAAAACATCGAGCGTCGAGCCCCCGCCTCGGGACGTTGCTCCCCGTCGAAGCACGGGATCCGAACAAAACGGACATCGATGCTTGCACCCGCGAGACAACTCCACCGGGAAGACCGGGAAGTGTCGAGCGCCTTCCCAAAGGCTGTAGGTAGGCATATCGAAGCTGGCGGGGCCAGCCGGTTGAAAGTAACGGCTCGATACGTTTTCGCCTCGGTCGAGCGCTTCGATGGCGGGAATCGCGACATCAAGGCAGTCGCCAATCGCTATGTGATCGATGTGCGGCGAGATTTCGTGTGCGCGCGCACCAAGCAGCGTCATGTGCGGACCACCAACAACCGCCTTTACGTCAGGCCAGCGTTGCTTGAGACGATCGAGTTCGCGCAATCCGGCGCGAACGTCATCGATATAAAGGCTCAAGAGGACCACATCAGGACGTTCATCAACCAGGTCACCAAAGCCCTTCTCGACCAGACGCACGTCGCGTTGCCCCCTCACAAGCCGATCCGCTAGCAACGTAACCGCAAGCGTCCTATAGAAGGATGCAAGCGCACGCGAGGCAGGGGGACGCACGATCGAGATCACGGTATGGCCTCCGCAATGCGCGCGGCGGCGGCTGCTGCGGGTCCGGACAGATACTGAACGTGGACAGCGTCAAACAGGCTCCGTATGAGCCTCATCCGCTGCATGTGCGCTCGCTCGCTATCGAAAGACGGTACGTACCCAGCGAAGCTGTTGGTAGTCCCCACCAAGAAGGGCGTCGTCACCGCACGGATGTGACGAGAAAAGAGTTCGTGAATGTAGAGCCGGACCGCCAATGCATCTCCGTAGACCCAGGGACCACGAAGGCCCTCGGTCTCGTCCACGTGGACGAGAAAGGCACCTTGAATCGGATGGGTGCCCGTCGCGAGCCCAATCCCAAGCGTTCGCGCGGGCAGCGCTGCCTTTTCAAGCCAAGGATCGCCAGTGGGCGATGGCCACAGGCCCGCCAGCTCGGGAACGCTGCGGAGAATCGAGGCCCGGCGCAAGGTGAAGTACGCCGTCCCCGTTACCGCCTGCGGTCGATCGTCGGCCAGAGTCAATACGCAGAGGTCGTTGCCAACTAGACCAAATTGGTGCTCACGGCACAGCCTATAAGCCACGGTCGTCTTCCCTGCTCCCGACTTGCCGAGCAGAAGAACGGCAGATCCCTCCGGCGAGACGACAGTGGCACAGTGAACGGTGGTCTGCCCGCTAGCCTCCTGCATCCGCTGCTCCAATACGAGGTGGGCAAGATGGAAGAGGTGTGCCCCGCCGGCAAGCTGCGCGGCGGGGGCTGTCACTCGAATGCTGCCCGCATCGGGGTGGGCCGACAGCTCGATATCAGAATCAGATTCCTCGTGAATAACGCCAGCCGCCAGAGATTCACCGGTGTCATCAACCGTGAGGTCGAACATAATCGGCGTTCCAGCCGCACTTAGACGCTCAGCGACAGCAAGGAGTGGCGCTTCCGTTTCGATCGGAACAGCATGTTCGCCGAGCGCTAGACGGTAGATCACACGCACTCCGCCATTCCCTGGCCATGCAGTGGGCCCGCGTCGAGCAGGAGGTCCCATTGCGACGATTGCGAAGGCGCGCTGGGTTCAACCGCAACTGGGCCCCCGGCGTCCGCGAGAGCATGGCAGGCAGCACGGCATTGTCGTGCTAGAAGGTCGTCGACTTCATTGGCGCCACAATCTCGTATTTCGCGCCAATACTCCATGACTCGCGCGAAATACAGGGCAACGAATGCCTCGCAAGTCCTGAACAGCGAGGAGTTGGTGACCTGGGTGGTGACATCGACAAGAACTCCCACCCACAAGTCGAAATCGATCTGAGGCAAACCTTCGCTGGAACCGGTCCAGCGCTCAAGAGCGGTGCGGGTCGACGGGATCAGCTTCCCTATGTCATCAAGATTTGTCGACAGATAGTCGGCGACAAGTGTGGTCGCCGCTGCAACATTTTGAGGAGATGGTCGCTGGCCGGGCGACGCTCGCTCGTCGAGCACGGCCGGATGGATCAGGTAGTCGTCCGGTGCCAGTCGGCCCAGCAGGCTCCGCAGCATCGTATCGATCAACTCGAAGCCGATCTTCAAGATCTTGGGAAACCCTGGGTTGTGGGCCTTGGTGCCAAGCGGTACTTCGCTCAACTCACCGCCCACCTGTAGGCAGGTGATCGTCAGGTGTATATCGATCCCGTAGCGCACCACGTTCCCCACGGCCGGCCGGGTCAATATGTGCTCAATCATCTTTCTGTTCAGCCCAAACTCGCCGCCGATCGGCTGGCGAACATCAGCGTTCGTAAGCATGTAAAGGAGAGGGCGAGCTATGTGGTTCGTGCCATTCGCCTCGAACTTGCTGCGACGGTAGGCAGGAATCGACATGGCAGCACGTTCCGAGCCGAGCACGGGCTCCATAAGAGCCGCCGGCCACAAGTGCGTGAGAGACGTGACGTCCGCGTCGAAGAGACAGACGACATCCGCATCCTCTTCCCGCGCAACGCGCAGGATTTCGAGAACATTACGCCCCTTCCCCTCTGAATCGCAAACCTCCACCGAGACCTTCGGGCAGTCCGTGGGCACATTCGAGAACTCCACGGCCGTGCCGTCGACACTCGATCCATCGGCATTGACGATCAAGGCACTGGCGGTCTGCATCGCCGCAAGGCCACGGTCGAGCGTCCGGACGGCGCGACCAATATGGCCGACCTCATTCTTCGTAGGTATTCCTGCGACTACCTTCATCGCACATTCTTCGGCTGCCGTGGTGACGTATGTCTATTAAACCGAAACCTCCCGTTTGCGCAGCATAGAGCCTGGCATAATCGTTTGGTTCAGAACTTCCCGACTTTTCGAGGAAGTCACCCCGACCAGGTGAAGAGATTGGCAAAGATCTCAGCCTGCTCGATCGCATCATCGAGGGCGTTGTGAGTGTGCTCACGTGAAGAGCGCAACTCAGGTGGAAGATCGGCGCGCCCCGCTTCGGAGACGGTAACTCCTGCCTTCTGCTGGTAGATCGTCTTGATGTCAAGAGCGCCATCGAAGCCGAACGGCGACTTGCCCGCATAACGGATGAAGTACCAGTGAAGGAACATCCAGTCAAAGACAGCCGGATAGCCGACAAGCACAGGCCGCGCCTCACGAGCCTGCTCGGCAACCCATCTCGCCGCTGCCGTCATCGCTGCCTCAGGATGGGCGCCCTCAGCGGCGAGCCGATCACGATCAAGACCGGCGACCTCAAGCGCCTTGGGCTTGAAGTCTTCGGAAATCGGGCGCAGCTCGCGGTAGAACGTTGCCGCTTCTGGATCAGCGGCCTTGAAGCTCTGACCATCAAAGCGGCCAGCGACGGCGAGGCCAAAGGCGAGCATCGAAAACGGCCCGGGTATCGGGCCATCGGCCTCAATGTCCGCAGAGATATACAGATCGGCCTTCAAGAAACGAGCCAGTCTAATCACGCGACGCGGGCAGAAAGCTAACGGGGCAACTAGGACTCGAACCTAGAATCGCCGGTTTTGGAGACCGGTGCCTTACCAATTTGGCCATTGCCCCAAGGAGGAGAATCGTAGCTGTCCGATCCCGTCCGGGGAGACCGCTCGGCGCCCGTCTGCGCGAGCATCCTCACCCCGAG
This sequence comes from Solirubrobacterales bacterium, assembly GCA_051961955.1. Classification (GTDB taxonomy): domain Bacteria; phylum Actinomycetota; class Thermoleophilia; order Solirubrobacterales; family 70-9; genus VAYN01. The sequence goes on along the minus strand of JBQCCT010000029.1, from coordinate 4,278 downwards.
TGCGGGCGGAGGGACTTGAACCCCCACGGGCCGAAGCCCACCAGGACCTAAACCTGGCGCGTCTGCCAATTCCGCCACGCCCGCGTGGCTGACCCGATGGACCTTAACGCGCGGCCAATGCCGCTTCGTCGCTGCCAGATTCTATGATCGGGCCGTGGCGGTAGGAGAGGTCAGGCCCGGCTACGAACTGTGGCGGCCAAATCGGGAGAAGGCCGGATCGGTCACGACCAAGTTCGTGGTCGTGCTGCTGCTGGCCGCAACGGCGGTGATCGCGGCGCTGGTCACGATCGGCGGCTGGTCGCTGCTGAAGGGCGGCAGCGGGATGGGCATCATCTGCGCTATCTACGCGATCCTCTATGCCTTCTTCGCCATCATCGTCGCCCGCTGGAACCGTGGCGTGCTGCCGGTGGCGGCGGCGCTCTCGATGATCCTCGCGATCTTCTGCGCGGTCGGCGCCGAAAGCTGGTTCAACCGCAACCGGTCCGGCTTCAATACCGCCCTGCTCGGCTCCTCGCTGATCGGGACGCTGGTGATCCTCCTCGGCCTGATCCAGATCGTCCTCATCGCCGCCGCCCTCTACGCCTTCAACCAGGAGTGGCACGTCGAGGAGGAGCGCCCGATCGGCTCCGGCGAGGAATACGGCGCCGGCGCTTCGGGCAACGCCCCCCAGCCGGCGTAGTCGCTCACCCGCGCTGGCTTTATCGTTCCGACCAGAGCCGGAGTGGCGGAATTGGCATACGCGATCGACTCAAAATCGATTGCCCTTGCGGGCTTGTGGGTTCGAATCCCACCTCCGGCATCAATAGGCTGACGCGGTGAACGCTGCCCCGGGGGAGCTGCTGTGGGAGCCGTCGGCCGAGCTGGTCGAGCGCTCGCGGTTGACCGAATTCATGCGCTGGCTGGAGCGCGAGCGCGACCTCTCCTTCGCCGGCTACGAGGAGCTCTGGCTCTGGTCGGTCGACGACCTCGACGGCTTCTGGTCGGCGATCTGGGAGTTCTTCGACGTGCAGGCGGACGGCAAGCCGGTGCCGGTGCTGGCCACGCGGGAGATGCCGGGCGCACGCTGGTTCCCCGACACGAGGCTGAACTACGCCGAGCACGTCTTCGCCGGCAAAGACGACGCCGCAGTGGCGATCCTCCACGCCTCCGAGCTGCGCGAGCTCGGCGAGGTCGGCTGGGGCGAGCTGCGGCGGCAGGTCGCGGCCTGCGCCGAGGGGCTGCGCCGGCTCGGGGTCGAGCGCGGCGACCGCGTCGTCGCGTACATGCCGAATATCCCCGAGGCGATCGTCGCCTTCCTCGCCACCGCCTCGATCGGCGCCGTCTGGTCGAGTTGCTCGCCGGATTTCGGCCCGGCCAGCGTCGTCGACCGCTTCGCCCAGATCGGGCCCAGGGTCCTCTTCGCGGTCGATGGCTACCGCTACGGCGGCAAGGACTTCGACCGCCGCGAGATCGTCGTCCAGCTGCAGGAGGCGATGCCGAGCCTGCAGCAGACGGTCGTCCTCCCGTACCTCGACGAGGACCCCGACGCCTCCGGCCTGCGCGACGCGCTGCGCTGGGAAGAGCTGCTCGCCGAGGGCGAAGGCGCGCCGCTGCGCTTCGAGCGCGTTCCCTTCGACCACCCGCTCTGGGTCCTCTACTCCTCCGGCACCACCGGCCTGCCGAAGGCGATCGTCCAGGGCCAGGGCGGCATCCTGCTCGAGCACCTGAAGAAGCTGCACCTTCACGTCGACGCCCACCCCGGCGACCGGCTCTTCTGGTTCACGACGACCGGCTGGATGATGTGGAACTTCATCGTCTCCGGGCTGCTGACCAAGGCGGCGATCGTCCTCTACGACGGCAACCCGGGCCATCCCGACATGAGCGTGCTCTGGGACCTGGCCGAGCGGGCGCGGATCACGATGTTCGGAACCAGTGCCGCCTACATCGCCGCCTGCATGAAGGCTGGGGTCGAACCAGGTGCCGGCCGCGACCTCAGCGCCCTGCAGGCGGTCGGCTCGACCGGCTCCCCCCTCTCCCCCGAGGGCTTTGACTGGATCTACGAGCAGATCGGCGCCGACACCTGGCTGTTCTCGACCAGCGGCGGCACCGACCTCTGCACTGCCTTTGTCGGCGGCGTCGCGACGCTCCCGGTCTACCGGGGCGAGATCCAGGCGCGGGCGCTGGGCGCGGCGGTCCAGGCTTGGAATGAGGACGGCGAACCGGTGGTCGAAGAGGTCGGCGAGCTGGTCGTGACCGAGCCGATGCCCTCGATGCCGATCTGCTTCTGGGGCGACGGGGACGGCCGCCGCTACCGCGAGAGCTACTTCGAGATGTTCCCCGGGGTCTGGCGCCACGGCGACTGGCTGGAGCTGACCCGGCGCGGGACGGCGGTCATCTACGGCCGCTCCGACTCCACGATCAACCGCGGCGGCATCCGGATGGGCACGAGCGAGATCTACCGCGCGGTGCTGAGCTTGGATGAGATCGTCGACGCACTGGTTGTCGACCTGCCGCGACCGGGGACCGACGGCTGGATGCCGCTCTTTGTGGTCATGCGCGAGGGGGCGGAGCTGGACGCGGAGCTGCCGCGGGAGATCGCCCGCCGCGTGCGCGAGCGCTGCTCTCCGCGTCACGTCCCTGACGAGGTCTTCCAGATCGACGAGGTGCCGCGGACCCTCAGCGGCAAGGTGCTGGAGGTGCCGGTGAAGCGGATCCTGATGGGCACCCCGCCGGAGAAGGCGGCGAGCCGCGACTCGCTGGCGAACCCGGCCGCGCTCGACTACTTCGTCGCGATGGCGAAGCGGCTCGCCGTCTGAGCGAGGATCGTCAGCACATAATCGGGTTCGTAGCGGACCTGCTCGTGCGTGAAGCGGAGCTGGGTGAGGCCAGCGGCGGTGTGAGCCTGGTCGCGGAGCCGGTCCCGAGCCTGCTCAGCGGGCGTGCGGTGGTAGCGCAATCCGTCGGTCTCGACGACCAGGCCGAGGTCCGGCCAGTAGAAGTCGACTTCGAACTCGTTGACCCATTGGCCCGTGAGCGGGGCCGGTAGGCCGGCCTTGCGGGCGAGTGGGAGGAAAAGGCGTTCGAGCTCCTCTTTGGTGAGCCGAAAGGTGCGCCGGTCGATGATCGTGCGGAGGCAAGCGACGCCCGGCTCGCCCTGGCGCTGGTCGAGCGCTTCGCGCAGCTCCGGCGGATGGACGAGGTCGTATTTGTCCGCCTCGTTGATCATCCGCTCTAGACCACGCTGGTCCAAGCGCAGGGCCATGTCGATGATGGTCTGGACCGGGGTGGTGGCTGGGATGCCGTGGCGGGCAGTGTGGTCCTCGGGCCAAAGAGAAGGGCGACGGTAGATGCGAAGGCCGGGTCGCCGCCGCTGGTAGGGATCATGCACGGAGACCTCGATCAGGTGGCGCTCCTCGACCCCGATCCGCCAGAGGGCGGCCGCACTCGAGTAACTGAGAACGGCTTTCGGTCCGCAAGCAAGAACCGCGGCCATCCATCGCCCATTCGGTCCCACCGAGCGACGACCGACCGCATAGACACCCTGGTGGAGCCGGTGCAACCGCCCGCTCGCGAGCCGGTGCTCGATCCCCTTAGAGGAGTAGCCAAGCGCAAGTAGCTGCTGGCGGGAGACGGCTCCATGCTGATCTTCAACCAGATCCCAGGTCGCCCGCCCCAAGCTGCCCCTGGGAAAATTCAGCGAACGCTGATTTTCCGACCCCATGGGGGGTCAAGTTCAGCGTCCGCTGAATTCTCCCCCGGGCGCTGGAGGGGGTTGCGGAAAGTGCGGGGACTTCAGACCATGCCGAGGCCGCCGCTTACGCCCAGGGTCTCGCCCGTTACGTAGCTGGCGTCGTCCGAGGCCAGGAACGCCGCTGCGGCGGCTACCTCCTCGGGTTGACCCAGGCGGCCCAGTTGGGTGGCGGAGCGCATGGTCTCGATCACCTTCTCGCCGATCTCGCCGAACTCTTTGGCGCCCATCAGGAGGGGGGTCTCGATCGGGCCGGGGGCGATCGCGTTGGCGGTGACGCCGTAGCGGGCGGCCTCGCGGGCGATTGCCTTGGTGAAGCCGATCACGCCGGCCTTGGCGGCCGAGTAGGCGGCGGAGCCCTTGGAGCCGACGCGGCCCGCCTCGGAGGAGATGTTGACGATGCGGCCGTAGCCGCGCTCCTGCATCCCGGGGAGCGCCGCGTGGGTGCAGTTCATGACCCCGCCGAGGTTGACGTCGAGCGTCTGCCGCCACTGCTCCTGGGAGACGTAGACGAAGAAGCCGAAGTTGTCCATGCCGGCGTTGTTGACGAG
>JBQCCT010000028.1:0-7383 GCA_051961955.1 Solirubrobacterales bacterium | reverse complement strand
CTGATCGGCTACGGCAGCGGCGAGGAAACCGCCGACGGCCGCTTCCGCGATGCCCGTCAGGTCGACGCCGACTCGAGAGCAGGATCGTGGCGGCGGCAACGCGACGAGGAGCTACGGCCGCAGGAACGGGTCGCCGCCGTGCTCCGCAGCCGCGAGCGGCTCGACGCCTGCGAGACCCTGTTGCTGCGGGCCCGCGCCGACATCGACGCCGGCCGCGAGCGCGAGGCGGCCTTGCAGCTGCGAGTCGGCCTGGAGGCTTTGCTGGCCGAGCTGAAGGGCGCCGTGGCGGACCCAGGTCATGAGAAGGACATGGCGACACTGCAGGAACGCCGAACCGAGGTCGGCACCGCCGCCAACGCCGCCCTGCAGGGAGAGCTGAGCGAGGAACAGCGGCGGCAGATGGAGGAACTGCTGGTGATCAGCGAGCGCGTCCTCCGCCGCCGCCGCGTGCTCAGGGGTTAGGTCATACGGTCTTTTTCTTGAAGTAGAGCGGCGTGGGGGCTGTGATCACGTAGCTGGCGGTCAAGACCGAATCGCTTGGACACAGGAATGATCCTTCAGCCTTGTTCAGGGTCGCATTGACGGTCAGTTCCGCGGTCATGGTTTCATCCGATTCCATCACCCCCAGCGAGGTGCCGGCTCCGGTCCCATAGGTACAGGTCAGCCCGGCCATCACGAATGTCAACTTCGCATTCTTGGATGTCAGCGTTCCTGTTGTGTTGGGGCCGACATAGTGGATTTCGAAGGTGCCAAGTTGAGTCGCTGCTGAGACCTGTGCGCATTCGGCGAATTCGAAAGCTTCGATATTGCCATTGACTGTTTCCATTTCGCCACCTGTGTTGGTGGTCTTGCCCTTGATTGTCGATCCTGCACATGTAGCTTCGAGGGTACCTCCTGTGCTCCGGAGAGCCAGCGAGGTTCCAGGCTTCAAGGTCGCATGGATCACGGTATTGGCTGGGTAATCCCAAGCCGCCGGACACGGGGACACGTATGTCTTACACAGCACGGTCGCCGAAGCCGAAGCGGTTCCGAGCAATGCCGCCAGGGCCGTCGCCAACACAGCAGCGAGGCCGAGGATCTTCACGTATTTCATCTGATTTCTCCCTTCGCTGCCTCAGGCTGTTTTTTCCTTGAAATAGACTTTCGCCGGCGCTGTGATGTTGTAGATGCCTTTGACGATGATCGACCCCGGACAGAGGAAACCGCCTTCTTCCTTTGCCCAAGTCGTTTCCTCGTCGAATTCCGGGCTAACGGTTTCGTCCGATTCCATGAGACCCAGATCGACCCCGCCGACGGTCCCGTAGTCGCAACTCACTCCAGCGACGAGCATTGTCACCTCGGACCCGATCGATGTCAGCTCTCCTGTTGTTTTGGGGCCGACGTAGTGCACTTCGAACGTTCCGGTTTTGACGTCTTTGAACGTAGCCGTGCATTTTTCGTACGTCATCAGTTCGATATTGCCTTTGATTGTTTCGGTCGCGCTGCCGGCGTTGGTCGTTTTTCCTTCAACCGTCGACGCCGTGCATGTGTCAATCAGGTTTTTGGCGATATCAGTGACCGTTAGCGATTGGCCTGGCCTCAGGGACATGGTGAGTTTGGTGCCTGCTCCAAGGCCCTGGCCTTGAGGGCAGGGGGTTACGTATTCTTTGCAGAGCACGGTCGCCGAAGCCGAGCCGGCGCCGAACACGAGCAGGGCCATCGTCGCCACAGCGGCGAGGCCGAGCATCTTCACGTATTTCATTTGACTCTCTCCCTTGGGTTTCTAAAACCCCAGGAGTTTACTTAGAAACATTCAAGTATTCCAGGGCGAGATCTGCCCTAAAGGGAGAGGCGGCGGGCCACTGCCTCGTCCAGCAGCGACTCGGCCAGGTGGTGCGCTTCCTCCAGGGCGATCCCCTCGATCGAGGGGATGCCGATCACGGTCAGGCCCGCAGCGCGGGCGGCGGCCACCCCGGTCGGCGAATCCTCCAGGGCGACGACCGCGGGGCCGGGCTCCACCCCGAGCCGCCGGCAGGCCTCCAGATACGGGTCGGGAGCGGGCTTCGGCGCCGCCACCTCGTGGGCGCTGACGACGACGTCGAAGTGCTCGTGGAAGCCGGCGAGCTCGATCGAGCGGCGGACGAAGCGCAGCGGCGAGTTGGAGACGAGGCCGATCGGCGTTCCCCGCTCGCGCAGGCGCCCGAGCAGCTCGCGGGCGCCGATCATCGCCTCCACTCCGTGCTCGAGCTCGGCCACGACCAGCTCGTTCAGTTCCTCGATCAACTCGTTCGCCCGTCCCGGCTCACCCAGGCGTCGTTCGAGGATGGCGCCGGCGATCGCGGCCGAGGTCCCGACCAGCTCGCGCTTGTCGGCCGGGGTGAACTCTGTCCCCCGCAGCTCGAACAGGTCCTGCTCGGCCCGGGTCCAGACCGACTCGGTATCGAGGAGGAGGCCGTCGTTGTCGAAGACGACGGCCTCGGGCAGCGGGGGTGGCATCGCGGATGAGGATATGTTCTCGCCATGGCTTTCCACATCGAGGTCAGCGCGGGGCTGCGCCACGCTCGCTCGTTCAACCTCAGCGCCGAGGAGCTGCGGCTGACCGTGCTCGAACCGTGGCTGTCGGGACAGCCGGTCGCCCTCGGCGACCAGCGCTGGGAGCCGCGGCAGACCGAGCTGCGAATCCTCGAGGGCCCGGAGCTGAGCAACCCGGAGCTCTCCTTCGGCCAGGGCTGGGCCAACGCCGAGCGGGCCTCCGAGGAGGTGACCCGGGACGTCCTCGACGCGGCGCAGGAAGCGCGGGGGAAGAAGGCCGGGCCGGCGGCGCTGGTGATCGAAGCCGACTCGGCGGTGCAGACGGTGGCCGACCTGGCCTCGCGTTACCAGGCGCAGAGTGTCGACCTCGAGAGCCTGGCCGGGAAGACCGACGGCCGCGACCCGAAGGTCGCGGCCGTGATCGTGGTCGTCCAGCGTTGATCGTGGTCGTCAGCCTTGGCGCGAAGTAGGGCTCAGCCGGCAGCCGGAGCGGCCGCGCCGGCGAAGTCGATCGCGATCCCGCGCGGGATCACCACCACGGGGTAGTTGGCCGCCTCGACCGCGTAGTCGCTTTTGGCGCTGAGGACGACCCGCCCCTGCGGCGCCTCCGGACGCGAGCCGACGACGAGGAGGTCGATCGACCCGGATCCGTAGTCGACGACCTCGGCGCCGAGCGCCTGGGCGAGGCTGGCAGCGGTCTCGCGCGCGCTCGGGTCGCCCTCGTCGATCACGCCGACGTTGTTGACGCTGACGACAGGGTTGGCCTGCAGCCCGGCCGGGGCGACGGCGATCGCCGAGGGGCCCCCGAGGAGCAGTTTGTGAGCCGAGATACCCGGCTTGACAAGGCCAGCGGCGGTCCGGTATTCGGAGCCGAAGACGATCACATCGGCCTGTTCGCGCTCAGCCAGCTCGGTGAGGCCGACGCTGGTGGCGGGGTTGACGACGACGTGCTTCGGCATATCGGGCGTGCCGACCGAGGCGGCGCCGCGGGCGAGCAGCTCTTCGGCCTGCTGCTGTTCGAGCGATTCGCCGAAGGCGTGGCGGACGTAGGCAAGCGACAGCTCGCCACCGGAGTAAGCGAGAAGCCGGCCCAGCGCCAGCGCGTCGCGGTCGTTGTCGGTGTCGTCGTAGGAAACGATGATCTTCAGTGCCATGGGAGACCTCCAGGGAATGAGTTCGGAGCGGTAGAGCCAGAGTGGCACCCAACAGCTATTAGCGCAACTGGAATCACATATAGGTAAAATCAGTTTTGCTTATGCTGAGCACGAGCCGCCTCCAAGTTCTCCGCGAAGTCATCGACCACGGCTCCTTCTCCGCCGCTGCCGACGCCCTCTCCTACTCCCAGTCCGCCGTCTCCCAGGCGATCGCGACCCTCGAGGGCGAAGCCGGGGCTTCCCTGATCGAGCGCACGCGTTCGGGCGCCCTGCCGACTGCCGCCGGCGCCACCCTGATGCCGGGCGCGGTGACCGCCTTCCGCGCCTCCCACCCCGGCGTCGAGCTGACCCTCGCCGAGGGCGAGCCGGAGGAGATCGCGCCGCGGCTGCGAGGGGGAGAGTTCGACCTCGTCCTCCTCTTCGAGTTCCCCGGCTCCGGCGAGCGGCTCGGCGCCGGCCTGCGCCGCTTCGACCTGCTCGACGATCCGCTCCACCTCGCCCTCCCCCACGATCACCGCCTCGCCGGTCGCAGTCGCCTGCGGCTCGAGGATCTGGCGGAGGACTCCTGGGTGCAGACCTCGGCCGCCAGCCCCTGCGCGAAGCACGTCGTCCGCTCCTGCCACCAAACCGGCTTCGACCCCCGCGTCTCCTTCGAAAGCGACGACTACCAGACCGTCCAGGGCCTGGTCGCGGCCGGGGTCGGCGTCGCCTTGATCCCGCAGCTGGCGCTCTCCACGGTGCGCCCGGACGTCCTCGTCAGGCCGCTCGACCCGCAGCCGCCGCTGCGCAAGGTCTTCGCCGCCACCCCCCGCAGCGCCGCCGCCACTCCGGCGGTGGCGACGATGCTCGACGTCCTGCGTGAGGCCGGGCGGCGGGCCGCCGAGGCCGCAGCTTAGGAGGGATTGGCGAACCCCTCCCTCCGCCTGGCGGCGCCCCACAAACAGAACCGCCCCCGAAGATCGGGGGCGGCTCCAGGGGGTCCTGTCTCTCTGCCGCCGAGCGGCGGGAGTCCTTACGCGGTGCCTCCAGCCGGCGCCGGTCGGGCCGCGGGCTGCGCCGGGACTCCGTCCGGGTAGCCCAGCGACGGCACGTCCGACGGGTAGACCTCGTGCCCGTGGACCGCGATGTCGCCGGTCTCCATTTCCTCCTCGGTCATCCGCAGCGGCACGAACAGGCCGACCAGCTTGAGCAGGATGAAGGTGCCGATCGCGGAGAACACGATCACCCAGAGGGCGGTGTACGCCTGGACCCCGAGCAGGTGGAGGCCGCCGCCGGAGATCAGGCCTTCGTGTTCGCCGGCCATCAGCTTGTTGGCGAAGATGCCGACCATAAGGCCGCCGACGACGCCGGCGAAGCCGTGCGTGTAGACGACCCCGAGGGTGTCGTCGACGTTGCGGAACGGCGCCGTGCGGCTCAGGTAGTTGAGCGCCAGGTAGACGATCGTCGAGGCGACGACGCCGATGATGATCGCGGCCCAGCCATTGACGAAGCCGGCGGCAGGGGTGATCGCGACGAGGCCGACGATCATGCCGTTGACGCTGCCGATCAGGCTCGGCTTACGCCCGGTCAGGTAGTCGAGACCGACCCAGACCAGGAAGGCGACCGCGGTGCAGAGGTTGGTGTTGAGCACCGAGGCGGAAGCGATTTCGCCGGCGCTGTACCAGTCACCGCCGTTGAACCCGTTCCAGCCCATCCACAGCAGACCGGCGCCGACAGCAACCATCGCCAGGTTGTTCGGCGCGTCGACCTCACGGTCGCGCTGCAGGCGGGGTCCGATCACCGCCGCCGCAACGAAGCCGGAGACGCCGGCGGCGAGGTGGATCACGTAGCCGCCAGAGTAGTCGAGTGCGCCCTGCTGGGCGAAGAAGCCGCCACCCCAGATCAGGAAGGCGTTAACCGTGTAGATCAGGAGCGTCCAGAGCGCGACGAAGGGGATCCACGCCTTGAAGTTGAAGCGCCCCAGCACGGAGCCCAGCATCAGGATCGGCGTGATCGCCGCGAAGACGATCTGGAAGTAGGCAAGCGTCGATTGCGGGAAGAGGAATTCTTCTTCCGCCAGCTCTGGGATGTGCGCTTGCTTCAGTAAGTCACCGCTGTTCAGGATCGATCCTGGCTTACCCAAGAAGTTCCCGAAGAAGCCGGTCTGCTGGCCGAACAGATGGATCGGTTCCCCGAATCCCATCTTGAAGCCGACCAGGACCCAGAGGATCAACACGATCGCGAAGGCGACAAACGCCATCATCATCGAGTTCACGGACCAGCGTTTCTGCATGACCCCGCCATAGAGGACGACCAGGCCGGGGACGCTCATCAGCCCAACCAGGGTCGCGGCGGTGAGCTGCCATGAATTGGCGCCTTCGCTCAACCATTCCATTTACAGGTACTCCCTTTCATCGGTAGATACTTCGCGGACCGCCTAACCCTCCCGCCGCAGCCGCCGCGCCACTACATACGAGTGTCTAAAGATCGGCGCTGAATCTTCGCCCTGCTGGCGATGGCGCCCTCCTTTCTCGCCTGATTTAGTTCCCGCATGCCCCTTGAAGGCCATTACGAGCGGCAGACGACGCCGCTCTACAAGTTGAGCTCGCGCGAGCTCAGGGCCGCCTCGATCGTCCTCTTAGTGACCGTCGTCGCGCTCTTTGGAGTCGTTCTGGCGACCGTAGGAGACAGCAGCCCGGCGACCCCGATGGGCTGCATCAAGGCCGAGGTGGCCGGGGTCGTCGGAGGCGAAACGATCAGCGGCTGCGGCGCCGAGGCGGAAGCCAAGTGCGCCCGCGCCGCCCGCTTCGACGGCCCGCGCTCGGAAACGGTCGTCGCCGAGTGCGAAGCGCAGGGCGTGCCGCTGACCGGCGGCACGGGCGACCCGTCTCAGGTACGGCGCAAGGGATAGCAGCGCCTAGCCGAGCGCGGCCAGCAGGGCGTCGAGCTCCGCGTCGACCTCACCCTCGAGCTTGAGCTCGGCCTCGCGGTCGTAGGGCGTCTCGCCCTTGGTGACGATGACCAGCCGGCCGCCGTGGGCGAGCGTCAGCTGGGGCAGCCCGGCGACCGGATAAACCGCCAGCGAGGAGCCGACGCAGAGCATCAGGTCGGCGCCTTCGGCCAGCTCGGTCGCCTGCGCCATCGCCTCCTCGGGCAGCAGCTCGCCGAAGAGGACGACGTCGGGTTTGACCGCGCCGTCGCACTCGGTGCAGATCGCGACCCCGCGCGCGTCGAAGAGGTCGTCCACCCGGTCGAGGCCGAAGGCGGCGCCGCACTCCCGGCACGACGAGGTCTCGATCGAGCCGTGCACCTCGATCACGTTCTCCGATCCCGCCGCCCGGTGCAGGCGGTCGATGTTCTGGGTGATCACGCCCTCGATCAACCCTCGCCGCTCCAGCTCCGCCAGCGCCTCGTGCGCCCGGTTCGGCTCTTTGTCCCCCAGCGACTGGAAGCGCGGTCGGTAGTAGGACCAGAACCGCTCCGGATCGCGTTCGAAGACGTCGATGTGGGCGACCCTCATCGGGTCGACCTTGGCCCAAAGCCCCGTCTCCGGCGTGCGGAAGTCCGGAATCCCCGACGGCACCGAGACCCCAGCCCCCGTAAGCGCAACAGCCGACGAAGCGGTTTCGAGCAACTCCGCCAGCCGCTCCACCGCCGACGGGGGGGAAACACGGCGGTTTTTGAGGGTTTTGGGCCGGGGCGGGGTGGGGGGGGGTTCTTGGCCGCCCCCACAGGGGGG
>JBQCCT010000027.1:0-11004 GCA_051961955.1 Solirubrobacterales bacterium | reverse complement strand
AGTTTCTCCTTCAGTTTCTCCAGCAGCCGCACCGACATGTGGTCGTCCTCGAAGCCGACCCGGCCACTGAGGCGCTCGGCGATCCCCTTCAGCCAGTCGTTCGCGATCGTCACCGTCTCCCAGCCCTCGATCTCGGCCTCGGCGCGCTCGGAGTAGCGGAAGTCGGTGAGGAAGAGGCGCACCCCGGGCCCGCAGATACAGGCGCCGTTGGTGCCGGTAAAGCCGGTCAGATAGCGGACGTTGGTGAGGTCGGTGACCAGCATCCGGTCGAGCTCCCGCTCGGCCAGCTGTCGCTCCAGGCGCTCGCCTCGACCGCGCATCAGGTGGCGACGTCCAGCTCGCGGGCCAGCAACTCCAGCGCCTCGCGATAGCCGTCGGGCCCCTTGCCGGAGACCTTGTCCAGGACGAGGCCGTCGAAGACGGAGAGCTTGCGCCAGCCGTCGCGCGCCTCGACATCGGAGAGGTGGACCTCGACCGCCGGCAGCCGGGTCAGCTCCAGTGCGTCGGCGATCGCGCGGCTGTAGTGGGTCCAGGCGCCGGCGTTGACGATCGCCGCGTCGGCGAGGTCGGCCGAGCGGTGCAGGTATTCGCAGAACTCGCCCTCCGAGTTGGTCTGGAAGAAGATCGGTTCCAGGTTCAGCTCCCGCGCCCAGGTGGAGACCTTCGCCTCCAACTCGGTCAGCGACAGACCGCCATAGATCGCGGGGTCACGCCGATCGAGCACGTCGAAGTTAACGCCATGCAAGACGGCGACACGGTTGCGGACGGTGGGCATCAGTAGAGCTCCTCCACGGCTGCCCTGACCTTAGCCTCATCGATGATTTGGCCAGTCCTGGGTTCCCCCGGCCCGGAGAGGAGGACGAAGCCGACGCCGGCCGCGGTGCGCTTCTTGTCGCGCTGCAGAGCAGCGAGGACGTCCTCGATCGCGATCTCCGGGTCGAGGCGGACTGGCAGGCCGTGGCGGCTGAGGAGCTCCTCACACTCGTCGCGCAGCGCGGGCGCATCGGAGAGGCGCAGTGCCGCCAGCAAGCCGATCGAGATCGCTTCGCCGTGGCGGTAGCGCTCGTAGTTGCTGGCCGCCTCAATCGCGTGGCCGACGGTGTGGCCGAGGTTGAGGACGTTGCGCAGGCCGGAGTCGCGCTCGTCGCGGGCGACGATGCTGCACTTGTAGCGAGCGCAAGCGAAGACAACATCGGCAAGATCGTCGGGGTCGAGGGTCTCAATCGTGCGCACCCGCTCCCAGAGCGCCCCGCCGGCCAGCAGACCCGTCTTCAGCGCCTCGACGAACCCTGCCGCGAGCTCTTCCTTCGGCAACGTCCGCAGCGTGCCGGTATCGGCGAGGACCGCCGCCGGCAGGTGGTAGGCACCGGCGTAGTTCTTGCCCTCGGGCAGGTCGACGCCGGTCTTGCCGCCGTAGGCGGAGTCGACCTGGGCGACCAGCGTCGTCGGCACGTGCACGACCGGCACCCCACGCTGGTAGAGGTGGGCGCAAAAGCCGGCGAGGTCGCCGACGACACCGCCGCCCAAGGCGATTACGTGGTCTTCGCGGGTCATCCCCGCCTGAGCGAGCTCGCGCAGCACCTCTTCGGTCCAGCCCAGCGTCTTGGCCCCCTCGCCTGGTTCGACTTCGACCGTGGCGGCCAGCGGGCCGAGCTTCTCGGCAAAGAGCGGTGCGACGGCGCGGTCGGTGATAAGGAAGCGACGGCCTTTCAGCGGCCACCAGCCACTGTCGAGGAGACCGGCCCCGACCAGGATCGGGTAGTCGCCCGAGCGGCTCAACCCCCACAACAGTTTCGTCCCCTGCGGTAAGTCGGCCAGCTCTTGGATCGCCGGCAGCGCCCGCGCCACGACCCGGCGGTCGGCCGGCGGCACCACCGCATCGGCCAGTTGCTCATAGAGCGGCAGACGCTCGGCGAGCAGACGCTCAACGTCTTCTTTGCTGGTCGCCAGCGGGCGATTGGTGTTCTCGATCCGGTTCCAGGCATCGGTTGGGTCGACCTCCAGCCAGACGACGATGTGGCGGTCGAGGGCAGCGCGGATGCGCTCGGAGAGGACGCTGCCGCCACCGAGGGCGATAGCGCCACCGTCGATCTGCCCCAACAGCGAGCCCACCACCTCGGCCTCGCGGGCGCGGAACGCCTCCTCGCCGTCCTCTTCGAAGGCCTGGCGGATCGGCTTGCCTAGCTCGCGTTCCATCAGCGCGTCGATCTCGACCGTCTCCAGCCTGGCCTCTCGTGCGGCTGCAAGCGCCGTGCTCTTGCCGGCGCCCATGAAGCCGATGAAAACGATCGCCGGCTTGCTCACCGGCTCAGCCCCGCGAGTCGATCCGCTGCTTGTAGGCGTCGAGCGCGGCGAGCACGTCGTCGATGTGGTCGCCGCCGAACTTCTCGCGGTAGCAGCGGGCCAGGGTCAGCGCCACCATTGCCTCGGCGACCACCGCGGCGGCTGGGACGACGGTCGAGTCGGTGCGCTCGCGCAGCGCCTGCGCGGGCTGCTTGGTCTCGGTGTCGACCGAGCGCAGCGGCTTGGTCAGGGTTGAGATCGGCTTGATTGCCGCCCGCACCGAGAGCGGCTGGCCATTGGTCATCCCGCCCTCGAGGCCGCCGGCGTGGTTGGTCTCGCGGTAGTAGCCGTGGGCCTCGGACCAGAAGATCTCGTCGTGCGCCTCCGAGCCGGGGCGGCCGGCGACGTCCCCGGCTTCGCCGATCGAGACGCCCTTGATCGACTGGATCGAGGCGATGGCGCCAGCCAGGCGACCGTCGAGCCGGTCTTCCCAGGAGATATGGGAGCCGAGGCCGGGGACGAGGCCGAAGACGAGCACCTCGAAGGTGCCGCCGAGGCTCTCATTGGCCTTGCGCAGGAGATTGATCTCCTCGACCATCGCCTTACTGGCCTCCGGGTCGAGGCAGCGGACCGGGTCGTCGTCGACGCCGGCGAAGTCCTCGGGCTTCAGGTCGGGATGCTCGGCGGCCTTCACCGAGGCGATCTGCAGTACGTGGCTGTGGATCTCGACCCCAAGCTTGGTGAGGAAGGCGCGGGCGATCGTGCCGGCGGCGACGCGGGCCGCGGTCTCGCGGGCACTGGCGCGCTCCCAGATGGTGCGGATGGCGCGGTGGCCGGAGTTCTGGGATCCGACCCGGTCGGCGTGCCCCGGCCGCGGCAGGTGCACCTCGTCGGGCTCGAAGCCCTCGACCGGCCAGGGGTTCATCCGCTCCTCCCAGTTGGCGTAGTCGCGGTTGGCGACCAGCAGCGCGATCGGGCTGCCGAGGGTACGGCCGTGGCGGACGCCGGAGCGGACCTCGACCGTGTCGGTCTCGATCTTCATTCGCCCGCCGCGCCCGTGGCCGAGCTGGCGCCGTGCCATATCGCGGTCGAGCGCCTCGCGGTCGAGCTCCAGGCCCGCCGGCATGCCCTCGACGATCGCCACGAGCCCGGGCCCGTGCGACTCCCCCGCGGTGGTGAAACGGAACGTCGTCATCGGAGCAAGGCTATCGGCGCAGCGAGTGGTGAGTTTTGGTCCCTATAGGGGCCACAATTCACCATTCGCGAACCGCCCTTCGCATCACGCCCAGGTCGGGCTCGCGGCCAGTCCAGATTTCCAGCGATCGTGCGCCCTGCTGGACAAGGATCTCGATGCCGTCGACGGTGGCGGCGCCGGCTTTCTCGGCTGCCTCCAGGAGTGGGCTGCGGCGCTCTCCGTAGACCATGTCCACGACGGTCTGGCTGGGGGCGAACAGGTCAGGCTCCAGGGGCAGGTGCTCGAATGGGTTTTCGCCTTTGAGGCCGGCGGCGCTGGTGTTGACAAGGAGCTCATAGCTCTCCTGCCGCGGGTCGGTCACCGCCGCCCCTCCGAGCTCGGCGCAGAGCGCCGCCGCTTTCTCGGCGGTGCGATTCCAGACCTCAACCTCCGCCCCTTCCCAGAGCAGCGCCCAAATTGACGCCCGCGCCGCGCCGCCTGCCCCCAAGACCAGCGCCCGCCGCCCACGTGGCGAGGAAGGCAGCGCGGCGAGCAGGCCGTCGGCGTCGGTGTTGTGCGCCTCGATTCGACCGTCAGCGAAGACGAGGGTGTTGGCGGCGCCGATCTGCTGCGAGGCTTCGCTCGCCTCGTCGGCCATCGCCAGCGCCGCCTCCTTGTGGGGGACGGTGACGTTGGTGCCGGCGAAGTCGCCAGCCGCCAGCTCCCGTACCTTTGCCTCGAAGAGCACCGGCGTCACCTCGATCGCCTCGTAGCTCCAGTCCCACAGCTCCAGCGCCCCCAGCGCCGCGTTCTGGATCGCCGGCGAGCGCGAGTGGGAGACCGGGTGGCCGAGCACCGCCAGGCGTGGCATCGCTTATCCCCCGCAGCTCGTCGGCGAGTTGCCGCCGGCCGCTTCCCGCGCCGAGTTGTACCTATTGACAGCGGCTTCGAATTCGGCTTCCGTCTTGGCGAAGGTGAGCTTGCCGCAGGCCCCCGGCGTGGTCACGTAGAAGAGGTAACCGGTCTTCGCCGGGTGCGCGGCCGCTTCGATCGCTTCCAGCCCCGGGCTGTTGATCGGCCCCGGTGGCAGGCCGACGTTGGTGCGGGTGTTGTAAGGCGAGTTGATCGCCAGTTCCGATTCGGTGAGCGGCTTCGTGTAGTTGCCGGTGGCGAAGCGAGTCGTCGAATCGATCCCGAGCGGCATCCCTTCGTGCAGGCGGTTGTAGATGACCGAGGCGACGTCCTTGTACTGGCTCGGCACGCCCGCCTCGCGCTCGATCATCGAGGCGATCGTCAAGACGTCGAAGATCGTCAGGTTTTTCGACTTCGCGTAGCTCATGTTCACGCCCTTGATCCGCCGCTTGAAGTCCTGTAGCTGCAGCTGGACGAGGTCGGCGACTGGCGCGTTCGGCTTCAGTTCAAAAGTGTCGGGGAAGAGGAAGCCCTCGAGGCTCTTGGCGCCCTTGCCGCCGTACTGGGCGGGATTGAGGTACTTCGACCTCACCGTCGCCTTCGTGTAGCTGCCGGGAACGCCGGCTTCTTCGACCAATTCGGCAGTCTGCGGGCGGCTGTAGCCCTCGGGGATCGTCACCGTCACCGTGCGCTTCAGCGGCGGCTGCGAGAGCGCATCGATCGCTTCGCCGTAGCTCATTTCATGGGCCAGGGTGAAGTGCCCGGAATAGATTTCCGAGCGCTTTCCGGCCAGCGTCACCCGAATCTGGAAGAGGGTCGAGTTGTCGATCACGCCCTTTTCCGAGAGCAGGTCGCCGACTTCGCTGACGCCCGCGCCCTTCGGGATCGTCACCTCGACCCGGCCGCTGCCGGCGGGGTGGAAGGGCTGGAAGAGCTCGATCAAGAACCAGGCGGCGAAGATCAGGGCGATCGCCGCGAAGACCCGGAACGGATGGCGGGCGATCGCGCCGAGGACGCCGCGGCGGCGGTTGCCGCCGCCGTCACCGAAGCGGCGCCCGCTGCGGGCGGCGCCGGCCATCTCGGGATGGCCGTCGTCGTGGAAGTCGGGTGCGGTGGCGACAGGCGCGGGAGGCGGAGGCGGTTCGCCCGGCGCCTCGGTCCAGAACTCCTGCTCGGAGGCGCGCGGAGGCGGAGACGGCGTTGCCTTCCCCTCCGTCTTTGAGGCCCGCTGGCGTCGCTTCTCTTCGCGTTCCTGCCGCCGCTGCTCGCGTTCGCGCGCAGCCGGGTCGTCCGAGCTCGCGAAGGGGTCGTCGCTGAGCCAGTCCTCGCTCACAGGTCTTCCTCCCCGTCGCGCATCCCCTCTTCGTCCAACGGGACTGGAGCATTTACGTCAGGGCCGCTCGCCAGATAGGACTCGAGCAGATGCGCGGCGGCGATCGAGTCGCGGGCGGCGGAGGCGCCGCCGCGGCGGCTGGCATCGGCCATCCGCGAGGTGAGGCGCTCGTCGTAGGTCTCGATCGGAACCGAGAGCATCGCTTCCAGTTCGCGGCAGAAGCTGCGGGCGAGGCCGGCCTGGCTGCCCTCCTCGCCGCTCAGGTGCAGCGGCAGCCCGACCACCACCTTCTCCACCCCGTGCTCGTCGACCAGCTCGGCGACGGCGCGCGCCTCCGGCGGTTCGATCACCGCCATCGGCGTCGCCAGCGTCCCGCTCGGGTCGGAGATGGCGCAGCCGATGCGGACCGTCCCGTGGTCGAGGGCGAGCACCCTCATGCTCCTGCAACCGGCTCGAACTTTTCCTCGATCGCGGCACGTCCAGCCGCAAGCGCTTCTTCGAGCTTCGCCGGTTCTTTCCCTCCCGCCTGGGCCATGTCGTCACGACCGCCGCCACCGCCACCCACGACCGGTGCCATCACGCTGATAAGCGTCGCCGCCGAGAGGCCTTTCTCGACCGCCTCTTTCGAGACAAGCGCGACCAAGGCCGCCTTTCCCTCCTCCGGCGCGCTTCCGAGCATCACCACGGATGGTTTCTTCAGCTTCGACTGGATCCGATTGGCGACCTCCAGCAGCTGCCTCTGATCCGCTGCCATTCCCATCTTCAACTCGACCAACGCCACGACCTCACCCGCGGCATCCCGAACCAGGTAATCAACCGCACTGTCGGCTCCCCTGCCGGCTTCGACGCTGAGCTGCTCACGCTGCGCCTTTTCCGCCCCGGCGCCGGCCTCTTTCAGCTGCTGTGCCGCCCGCCGCGCGGCCGCAACCGGGTCCTGCGGGTTGCCGAGCAGCTCGCCAGCCTCGCGCAGCTGCGCCTCGCGCTCGCGGAACCAGTCGATCGCGGCGGGGCCGGTGATCGCCTCGACCCGGCGCACGTTGGCGGCGCTCGAGCCCTCCGAGGTGAGCTTGAAGATGCCGAGCTCGGCCGTGTTGGCGACGTGGGTGCCGCCGCAGAGCTCGCGGGAGACGCCGTCGACCTCGACCACCCGCACCCACTCGCCGTATTTCTCGCCGAACAGGGCCATCGCGCCGAGCCGCTCGGCCTCCTCGCGGTTCATGTTCATCCAGCGGACCGGGCGGCTCGCCTTGATCCACTCGTTGACCCGCTCCTCGACGTCGCGCAGATCCTCGGGGGAGAGCGACTGGCCGTGAGTGAAGTCGAAGCGGAGCTTGTCGGGGCGCACCGCCGAACCGGCCTGGCGCACGTGGCTGCCGAGCCGCTCGCGCAGGGCGGCGTGGAGGAGGTGGGTGGCGGTGTGGTTGCGCATGGTCGCGTGGCGCGTTTCCGCATCGACTTCGGCTTCGACCGCGACGCCAGGCTCGATCGCGGCCTCCGCCTCGACCTCCAGCGCCTGGTCTTCGCCGACCCGGTATACGTCGACTACCCGCGCCTCGGCGCCGTTCCAGCGCAGCACGCCGGAGTCGGCCACCTGCCCCCCGCCCTCGGCGTAGAACGGGCTCTCCTCGAGCTTCACCAGCGCCTTGCCGTCCGTCGGCTCGACCGCCGCCAACCCGGTGGTGGCGCGCAGCGTTTCGTAGCCGACGAAGCGGGTCGGCGGCGCCGCCGCGGCGAAGGCGACGACGCGATCGTGGCTGTCCTCGGAGCCGTGGGCGGTGGCGGCGCCCACGCGGGCGCGCGTGCGCTGCTCCTCCATCAGCTCCTGGAAGCCCTGGTCGTCGACTGAGAGGCCGCGTTCGGCCACGAGCTCCTTGGTCAGGTCGTAGGGGAAGCCGTAGGTGTCGTGCAGCTTGAAGGCATCGGCGGCCTCGATCCAGGAGGTCTCCGCCGCTTCGGCCTCGGCGACCAGCCGCTCCAGCAGCTCGCTGCCGCGCTCCAGGGTGCGGCCGAAGCTCTCCTCCTCGTCGCCGACCCAGCGCGCGATCGTCTCCCGCTCGGCGACCAGCTCCGGGTAGGCGTCGCCCATCAGCTCGATCGCCCGCTCGGCGAAGCGGCCCAGCCAGGGCGCCTCCAGGCCCAGCGTCCGCCCCTGCTGGATCGCCCGGCGCATGATCCGGCGCAGGATGTAGCCGCGGTCCTCGTTGGAGGGGACGACGCCGTCGGCGATCAGGAAGGCGGCACCGCGGCTGTGATCGGCGACGATCCGCATCGCCCGCGTCACCGCGCCACCCTCGTCGTAGCGGCGGCGGGAGAGCTCCTCGGCGAGGTCGATCAGCGGCCGCACGTGGTCGGTCTCGAAGACCGAGGGCACGTCCTGGAGGATCGCCGCCATCCGGTCGAGGCCCATGCCGGTGTCGATGTTCTTCGTCGGCAGCTCGGTCAGAGTGCCGTCCTCGGCCAGGTCGTAGCTCATGAAGACGTGGTTCCAGAACTCGAGGAAGCGATCGGTGTCGTCGCCCGGGCGCTCGCCGTCGGCGCCGAACTCGGGGCCGCGGTCGAGGAAGAGCTCCGAGCTGGGACCACAGGGGCCGGTCGGGCCGGCCTGCCAGAAGTTGTCCTTGCGGCCGAGAGGGATGATCCGCTCCTCGGGGACGCCGGTCGCGCGCCAGATCTCTATCGCCTCCTCGTCGAGCCCGAGCCCGAGCTCCTCGTCGCCGCCGAAGACGGTGACCCAGATCCGCTCCGGGTCCATGCCGAAGCCCTGGGTCGCGAGCTCCCAGCCCCAGGGGATCGACTCGGCCTTGAAGTAGTCGCCGAAGCTCCAGTTGCCGAGCATCTCGAAGAAGGTCATGTGGCGAGCGGTGTTGCCGACCTCCTCGATGTCGGTGGTGCGGAAGCATTTCTGCACGTCGGCGAGGCGCGGCGCCGGCGGCTGTTCCCGGCCCAGGAAGTAGGGCTTGAACGGCTGCATCCCGGCGGTGGTCAGCAGCACCGAGGGGTCGTGGACCGAGGGGACCAGCGAGGCAGAGGGCACGATTTTGTGTTCGCGCGCGGCGAAGAACGACAAGTAGGTGTCCCGGATCTCCTTCGCCTTCATGTTAGGAAGCCTAAATATTCGTCCGCTTCGAGGGCGGCTGCCGAAGATTGGCCCTTACAGCCGATGGGATACGGCGTTCCAGGGGAACTTGACCGTTCGACCTTGTCGAAGGAGGCAAAGATGAAGCTGCATCTGAAGCTCGTGATCGGGCTGGCGGTGCTGGCGCTGGGGGCTGTGCCGGCGATCGGCATGGCCGATGGACCCAACTACACGCCCGAAGGTCCGAATTACCAGCCGGAAACCACCACCCCGCAGGGGCCCAAGAAGCCGCCAAAGGGGAAAGCCTACGGCTACTACTGCCGCGGCGAGAGCAAGAAACATGTGAAAGGCGAGAAGGGGACCGCCTTCAGCCAGTGCGTCAAAGCGATGGCCCAGGCGAATAAGAACGAAAAGATCACCGCCAAGAAAGCGTGCAAGGCCCTAAGCAAGAAACACGTGAAAGGCGAGAAGGGGACGCCGTTCAGCATCTGCGTCAAAGGCGTCGCGCAGATGAGGCAGGAAAAAACTGCGGCGGTCAGCGCCAGCTCGGTTGCCTAGGTAGCGGGCTGGTCTAGGAGGCGATGGTGCCGTGGCCGACGATCTTCTCGCCGGCCATGAGCACCGCCGTCTGCCCCGGGGCGATGCCGGCGAAGGCCTCACCCAGCTGCACGTCCAGGGTGGGATGGCGGCCCTTCTCCATCGCTCCCAATCTGGCGGGGAGCGCGCGTGAGCGGTAGCGGAGCTTGACCGCATCGACCTCGGCACCATTGCGATGGAGGACGGCGTCGCGGACGCGGACACTGCGCTTCTCCAGCTCGGCGCGGGTGCCGACGGTGACCGTGTTGGTGGCGGCGTCGGTGGCGAGTACGTAGAGCGGCACGTCCGCGGAGACGCCGGTGCCGCGGCGCTGCCCCACGGTGAAGTCGTGATGACCGCGGTGGCGGCCGAGGGCCTGGCCGGCGGAATCGACAATCGTGCCCTCGCGCTCGCCCAGACCGCCGTGGCGGCGGAGGAAGCCGCCCTTGCCCTGGCCGGCGAGGAAGCAGAGGTCCTGGCTCTCGGCCTTACGGGCGACGGCGAGGTCGTGGCGGGCGGCGATCTCGCGCACCTCGGGCTTGGTCAGCTCGGTCAGCGGAAAGCCGAGGCGGGTGAGCAGCTTTGGCGGCAGGGCGGCGAGCATGTAGCTCTGATCCTTGGCCTGGTCGGCGGCGGTGGCGAGCAGGGGCCCGTCGTCGTCCTCGACGATGCGGGCGTAGTGGCCGGTGAGCAGGCGGTCGGCCCCGAGCCGCTCGGCCAGGTCGATCATCGCCGCAAGCCGGACCTCGCCGTTGCAGAGGATGCAGGGGTTGGGCGTGCGCCCCTCTGCGTAGCCGCCGATGAAGCGATCGACTACCCGGCGGCGGAAATCCTCCTCGAGGTCGAGCGTGAAGTGCGGAATACCAAGCTGGTGGGCAAGCGCACGAGCGCCGAGCACCGCCTCGGGCGAACAGCAGGCCTTGGCCCCGTCGGTCTCGGGGTCGCTCCAGAGCTTGACCGTGACGCCGACCACCTCGGCGCCCTCCTCGCGAGCGAGGAGGGCCGCAACGGCGCTGTCGACTCCGCCTGACATGGCGACGGCGACGCGCTTTTGGGGGGATTGCCCACCCCTTCTGGGTGAGGTGGGCAATCCCCCTGAGTCCGGGATCAGGTTGAAGGACGAGGAAGCGACGCACTGGAGGGCTCGATGGAGGGCATCCGTCGCCAGTTGGGCGGCGTGGCGCTTAGCAGGGGTGAGACCGCCGATGGTGGCGTCGACGGTGTCGATGTCGATCAAGGCTGCCTCTAGGACGGGAGCACCATCGACCATCTCTGCGACCGCTGCCGTCGCCGCCCGGGTCGCACCGCAGCCCTCGGCGTCAAAGGTGACCGACTCGATCAGCCCATCGACCACAGCGAAGGAGACGCGAGACAGATCCCCACAAGCAGCCCCGCCCGCAGCGCCCGTTAAGGCACCGTCGGCCGCAGGCCCAAGCCGCGTCTCATCAGTCAGATAGTGCTCAAAGAGCTCCCTCTCCATCCCTCCAAGGGTAAGGCGCTCCCTCCTCCCGTCCCCGTCCGCCCGGCCCACACCCACACCAAACAGGCGAGTGGGGGTGCGGGTGGGGCGGGCGGCCCCCCCACGACCCGCAAGTCCGCCCCGAACGCCACCCGGTCGTGCCGCCCCAGCCCCCCCGTCGCGCCCCTCGT